>SCVT01000205.1 GCA_004296815.1 Reyranella sp.
TGGCGACGCTCAACGCCGAGACCCAGAGCGAGGGGACCAGACCGTGGCGCGCCGCGGCGGCCAACACCGGCAGCACGTAGACCAGCGAGATGTTGGGCAGCACGATCAGCCTGTCGATCAGGACGCCGATGGCTGTCGCCGCCGCCGTGGTCAGCGCCCCTTCGAGATAGGGGCCGGGCGTGGTCGGCACGTCGCGCAGCCAGTCGCGCGGGCCGGAGGCGCGTTCCGCCTCGGCCGCCGCGGCGACCTCGACGGCGAGGCCAGAGCCCGACCGCACCAGCTCGTCGACGACCGAGCCGTGGCGCAGCTCGAACCAGCGCGAGCGCCGTGACTTGCCGACCACGACCCGCGTGGCGTTGCGCGAGCGGGCGAAGGCCACGATCTCCTCGACCACGGAGCGGCCCGGCACCGTCACCACCTCGGCCCCGAGCTGGGTAGCGAGCCGCATCGTTTCGGCCAGCCGCCCGCGCTCGACTTCGGAGAGGGTGGCGTGGCGGTCGGTCTCGACGTAGAGCGCGATCAGCTCGGCATCGAGCGCCTCGGCGCTGCGCTTGGCGGCACGCACGGCGTTGGCAGCGCCCGGGCCGGGATCGAGGCAGACGATCACCCGCTCGCCGGCGGCCCACGGGCCCGCGATGGCGTGCTCGCGCATGTAGCTGCGCATCTGCTCGTCGACGCGCAGCGCCGTGCGCCGCAGCGCCAGCTCGCGCAGCGCCGTGAGATTGCCCGGCGAGAAATAGTGTTTCAGCGCCCGCTGCGCCTGGTCGCGGACATAGACCTTGCCCTCGCCCAGGCGCGCGATCAGGTCGGCGGGCGTCAGGTCGATCAGCTCGACCTCGTCGGCGGCGTCGACGATGCGGTCGGGCACGGTCTCGCGCACGCGGATGCGCGTGATGCGCGCCACCACGTCGTTCAGGCTCTCGATGTGCTGGACGTTCAGGGTCGAATAGACGTCGATGCCGGCTGCCAGCAGCTCCTCGACGTCGAGGTAGCGCTTGGGATGGCGGCTGCCCTCGGCATTGGTGTGGGCGAGCTCGTCGACCAGCACGAGCACCGGCCGGCGCGCCAGGATAGCGTCGAGGTCCATCTCCTCGAGCGTGCGGCCGCGATACTCGACCGTGCGGCGCGGGACGACCTCGAGGCCGGCGAGCTGGGCGGCGGTCTCGGCGCGGCCGTGCGTCTCGACGACGCCGACCACCACGTCGATGCCTTCGCGCAGGCGGCGATGCGCGGTCGAGAGCATCTCCCAGGTCTTGCCGACGCCGGGCGCGGCGCCGAGGAAGATCTTGTGCTTGCCGCGTGCTTCCTTTTCGACGGCCTTCAGCAGTGCGTCGGGCGAGGGACGTGCGTCGTCGGCGAGTTCAGCCATGCGCTCCGATCATTGTCACCGCTTGGGCAGGGCGTCGAGAGCCAGGTTGAGCTGCAGGACGTTGACCCTAGGCTCGCCCAGCAGACCGAAGCTGCGACCCTCGGTGTGTTGCGTCACCAGGCGCTGGACGTCGGTATTGGACAGGCCACGCGCCTTGGCGACGCGCGGGACCTGCCACGTGGCAGCCTCCGGCGAGATGTGCGGATCGAGGCCCGAGCCCGAGGTCGTCACGAGATCGACCGGCACGCCCTTGCCGAGCTTGTCGGCGTCTTCCTTGATGCGCTCGATCAGCGCCTTGGAGGTCGGGCCGAGGTTCGACCCGCCGGAGTTTGCCGCGTTGTAGGGCGCCTCGGCAGTGGCCGACGGGCGGCCGTGGAAATAGCTCTCTCCAGCGAAGACCTGGCCGATCAGGCTCGAGCCCACGACCTTGCCGTCCTTCTCGATCAACGAGCCCGCCGCCTGGCCTGGAAAGGCGGCGCCGGCGACGCCGACCATGGCCAGCGGATAGGCGAGGCCCAGGAGCGCGGTCATCAGCGCCAGCATGACGACGGAAGCACGGATATGGCGAAGCATGGAATGTCTCCTCAGGCGAGCCCGGTGGCGGCCACGACGATGTCGATCAGCTTGATGCCGACGAAGGGCACGATCAGGCCGCCGATGCCGTAGACGAGCAAGTTGCGCCGCAGCAGGGCGGCGGCACCGCTGGGGCGGTACTGCACGCCACGCAGAGCGAGCGGGATCAGCGCGACGATGATCAGCGCGTTGAAGATGATCGCCGACAGGATGGCGCTCTGCGGCGTGGCGAGCCCCATGACGTTCAGCACGCCGAGCTGCGGATAGAAGGCGATGAACATCGCCGGGATGATGGCGAAGTACTTCGCCACGTCGTTGGCGATCGAGAAGGTGGTGAGCGCGCCCCTGGTCATCAGGAGCTGCTTGCCGATCGCCACGATCTCGATGAGCTTGGTCGGATCGCTGTCGAGATCGACCATGTTGCCGGCCTCGCGCGCCGCATTGGTGCCGGTCTGCATGGCGACGCCGACATCGGCCTGCGCGAGCGCGGGCGCATCGTTGGTGCCGTCGCCGCACATGGCGACCAGCTTGCCCTTGCCCTGCTCCTCGCGGATCAGGCGCAGCTTGGCCTCGGGCGTCGCCTGGGCCAGGAAGTCGTCGACGCCGGCTTCGGCGGCGATAGCGGCCGCGGTTTGCGGGTTGTCGCCGGTGATCATGACGGTGCGGATGCCCATGGCACGCAGCTCCGCAAAGCGCTCCCGGATGCCGCCCTTCACGATGTCCTTGAGGTAGACGACGCCCAGGATCTTGCCGTTCTGCGATACGGCGAGCGGCGTGCCGCCCTCCTTGGCGATGTAGGAGGCGATGCGCTCGACCTCCTTGACCGGCGGCGAGGCGCCGAGCGAGCGGGCATGCGCCAGGACCGCATCGACCGCGCCCTTGCGGATCGCGGCGCCCTCATGGTCGACGCCGCTCATGCGCGTCTGGGCGGTGAAGGTCACGAACCGGGCCTGCAGGTCTGCGACTTCGACGCCGCGCAGGCCGTACTTGTCCTTGGCCAGCACGACGATGGAACGGCCTTCCGGCGTCTCGTCGGCGAGGCTCGCGAGCTGGGCAACGCGCGCCACTTCGTTCTCGTCGACGCCGGTCACGGCGATGAACTTCGTCGCGTGGCGGTTGCCGAGCGTGATGGTGCCGGTCTTGTCGAGCAGCAGCGTATCGACGTCGCCCGCCGCCTCGACGGCACGGCCCGAGGTCGCCAGCACGTTGAACCGTACCAGCCGGTTCATCCCGGCGATGCCGATGGCCGACAGGAGCGCACCGATGGTGGTCGGGATCAGGGTGACGAACAGCGCGATCAGCACCACGACCGAGACCGCGCCGCCGGCATAGGTGGCGAAGCTCGGGATGCTGACGACGGCCAACACGAAGATCAGGGTAAGGCCCGCCAGCAGCACCGAGAGCGCCAGCTCGTTCGGCGTCTTCTGGCGCGAGGCGCCCTCGACCAGGGCGATCATGCGGTCGAGAAAGCTCGAGCCCTGCTCCGCCGTGATGCGGACCTTGATCCTGTCGGACAGCACCCTGGTGCCACCGGTGACGGCCGAGCGGTCCCCGCCGGCCTCGCGGATGACAGGCGCGGACTCGCCGGTGATCGCCGATTCGTCGATCGTCGCCACGCCTTCGATGATCTCGCCGTCGCCCGGCACCAGGTCGCCGGCCTCGACCAGCACCTTCTCGCCGACCTTGAGAGTATCGGCACGGCGCGGTTCGAACGTGTCGCCGACGCCCAGCAGCACCTTGGCCATGGTCTCGCTGCGCATACGGCGCAAGGTGTCGGCCTGGGCCTTGCCGCGGCCCTCGGCGACCGCCTCGGCAAAGGTGGCGAACAGCACCGTGACCCACAGCCAGATCACGATCTGGACCTGGAAGAGCCCCCCTTGAGAAGATCCATGCTCCGCCCCCGTCCGGAGGTCGCGCAACGTGAGGACGGTGGCGGCCAGCGTTACCAGCTCGACGGTGAACATCACCGGGTTCTTGGCGAGCTCGCGTGGATCGAGCTTGGCGAAGCTGTCCTTCAGCGCGGGCTTCAGGATCGCGGGATCGAACAGCGAGGGCTGCTTGTCTTTCTTGCTCATGATGGCGTCTTCCTAGAACAGCGTGCCGGCAAGCAGCGCGAAGTGCTCGACGATGGGGCCGAGAGCGAGCGCCGGGAGGAAGGTGAGGCCGCCTACGATCAGCACGGCGCCGACCAGCAGGCCGACGAAAAGGCCGCCATGGGTGGGGAAGGTGCCGACCGAGGCCGCCGCCTTGCGCTTGCCCGCAAGGGCACCCGCAACTGCGAGCATGGGGATGATGATGGCGAAACGGCCGACCATCATCGCGACGGCGAGCGTGCCGTTGTAGAAGACGGTATTGGCCGTGAGTCCGCCGAAGGCACTGCCGTTGTTGGCCGCCGCCGACGTGTAGGCATAGAGGATCTCGCTGAAGCCGTGCGGGCCGGCATTGGCGGGACCGGCGAGGCCCGCCGGCACCACGGAGGCGAGCGCCGTGAAGGCCAGGATGGCGAGCGGGCAGGACAGGATCGCGAGCATGGTGAACTTGACCTCACGCGCCTCGATCTTCTTGCCGACATACTCGGGCGTGCGGCCGACCATGAGGCCCGCCAGGAAGATCGCGAGGATGGCGAACAGCAGCATGCCGTAGAGGCCCGCGCCGACGCCGCCGATGATGATCTCGCCCAGCATCATGTTGAGCAGCGGGATCATGCCGCCCAAGGGCATGAAGCTGTCGTGCATGGCATTGACCGCGCCGCACGAGGCGGCCGTGGTGATGACGGCGAACAGCGCGGAGAGCGGCGAGCCGAAGCGGACCTCCTTGCCTTCCATGTTGCCGGCGGCGTTGTCGACGCCCAGCGCAGCGATCAGCGGGTTGCCGCCGGCCTCGGCCCAGTAGCAGACGACGACGCCCGCCACGAACAGCACGCCCATGGCGGCGAGGATCGCCCAACCCTGGCGTTCGTCGCCGACCTGGCGGCCGAACACGTTGGTGAGTGCCGCACCGATCACGAAGATCGACAGCATCTGCACGAGGTTGGCGAGCGCCGTCGGGTTCTCGTAGGGATGCGCGGAGTTGGCGTTGAAGAAGCCGCCGCCGTTGGTGCCCAGCATCTTGATGGCGAGCTGCGAGGCCACGGGACCCTGGGCGATGGTCTGCTTGGCGCCTTCCAGCGTCGTCGCCTCGGTGTAGGCGGCGAGGTTCTGCGGCACGCCCTGCCAGACATAGAAGACGGTGAGCAGGATGCAGGCCGGCAGCAGCACATAGAGCGTGATGCGCACGAGGTCGGCCCAGAAGTTGCCAATGCCCTTGGCTTCGGCGCGAGCGAAGCCGCGCACAAGTGCTACGGCAAGCGCGATGCCGGTGGCGGCGCTCAGGAAGTTCTGAACCGAGAGCCCCGCCATCTGCGACAGATAGCTCATGGTGCTCTCGCCACCGTAGCTCTGCCAGTTGGTGTTGGTGAGAAAGCTCACCGCCGTGTTGCCCGCGAGATCGGGCGGCACCGCCGCCATGCCCTGCGGATTGAGCGGCAGCAGGTCCTGCAGGCGCAGCAAGAGATAGAGGAAGACGAAGCCCACGATGTGGAACACCACCATGGCGCGGGCATAGACCCACCAGCTCTGCTCCGCTTCAGGATCGATGCCGGCCAGGCGATAGAAGCCCGCCTCGACGGGCCGCAGCGCCGGCGACAGGAAGGTGCGGCGACCGGCGAGCACGGCATCGAGGTAGCCGCCGAGCGGACGCGTCAGCAGCAACACGAGACCGCAGAAGAGGGCGATCTGTGCCCAGCCGTTGAAAGTCATGGCGGCCTCAGAATTTCTCCGGACGCGCCAACGCGACCGTCAGGTAGACGAGCAGGATCGCGGCGAGCGCGCCGCCCAGGACGTAGTCGAACAGCATGGCCGCCTCAGATCCGGTGGCAGACGCGTTCGTAGGCGATGAACAGGCAGAACAGGGCGAGGCCGCCGCCGAAGAACAGGATGTCCAGCATGAGAAGCTCCTTCGGGCCGATAGAAGGAGCGCCGGGCGTAGGAAATCGAGCCGGCGACTCGGTCACCGGCATATGAATCCCATAGGAATTCGGACTAGAGCGTGACGCCGCCGTTCACGTGCACGGTCTGGCCGGTGATGTAGCTCGCGGCCGGCGAGCAGAGGAAGGCGATCAGCGCCGCCACCTCGGCCGGCTTGCCGTAGCGGCGCATCGGGATCGACTCGCTGATCTTCTCCATGCCGGCGCGCGGCACCGCGACATGCGCGTCGGGATCCTTCTCGATGAAGCCCGGCGCCACGCAGTTCACCGTGACACCCGAGGCCGCGATGTCGACAGCGAAGGCCTTGGCGAAGGCCTCGACGCCGGCCTTGGCCGCGGCCGATGCCGGGAACGTCATCAGCCCGCGTGCGAAGGCGTGCGCCACGAAGGACGAAACGCCGACCATGCGACCGGCGGCACCCGCCTTCACGAGCCACGGCTTGGCAGCGGTCGCGAGCTCGAAGAACGCCGCCGTCATGGCCGCCTGGCTCGCGTCCCACGCCGCGCGGTCGAGCTCGCCCACCGGCGTGCGGTTGGCGAAGCCCGCGTTGCTGACGATGACGTCGAGCCGGCCGAACTTCTTGATCGTGTCCTCGACCAGGCGCGCTGCCGTACCGGCGACGGCGAGATCGCCCTCCAGCAGCAGCGTCTGCGCGCCCGTGCCGCCGGCGAAGCCCGCGACCTTCTCGAGACCCTTCAGGTTCTTGCGCGCATGCAGGACGAGCGCGGTATCGGGCGCAGCGAGCGCGCGAGCGGTGGCGGCGCCGATGCCCGAGGACGCTCCGGTGATCAGGACGACGCGGCTCATCGGCATTCCTTCTTCGAGACGTGAAACACGGGCGGGACGATAGCACTCGCTAGCGACAGGCGTCGCGCACCCGCGGCGCCAGGATTTCCGCGAAGCGGCGCGCGCCCGCGGCGGAGAAATGGCCCTGGTCGACGAAGTCGGCGTTGCCGAACGCGTCGAGCGGGATCGCGACGTAGGTGTCGCCCAGCTCGCGCGCCGCGCGTTCCAGCGCGGTATTGAACTGCTGCAGCAACGGCCAGACGTCGCGGTCGCGCACGCGCGGCAGCCAGCCGTAGAGCCCGTCGCCCTTGAGCCGCTCGGGATTGACGACCTGGCCGACCCAGATCGTGGCCGTGCCGCGTCCGCGGTTGATCGCGGAGATCGAGCGGATGTTGCGCTCGAAGATCGCGGCGAGCGCCGGATCGGGGCCGCTTGCCGGCGGCAGCGCATAGGGATCCTTGGCGTAGCGCACCGTGTCGGTCTCGTTGCCGACGAGGCGGCCCAGCACCGTGAGCAGCGGCGAGATCGTGACGGTCGAGCCGCCGATGCGCCGCGCCGTCAGCGAATCGACCTGGCTCGGCAGGTGGAAGTCGGCATAGCCCGGATCGAGGTCCGGGATGTGGGCGTTGCGCAGGTCGTTCCAGCCCACGAAGTAGACCGCGCAGCGCGGCGACTTGCCGAACTTGTCGGCGTAGTAGGCGGTCTGCACCAGATGCTCGGCCGTCGTGTAGCCCGGAACGCCGTGATTGATCACCAGCAGCCGGTCACCTTTCACGGCCTCAGCCAAGCGGTCAGGCCAGGTATCGCCCTCGCCGTTGCCGATGTCGTAGGTCGCCGAGCCGCCGAAGGTCGCCACGACCCGATGCGAGGCGAGATCGGCCGGCGCCGGATCGCGGCCGCGCGTGCCCTCGCTCGTATGGCGGATCGCGAGGCCGGTGACGCTGGTGACGGCGAGGCCCGGGATCGGCACAGCCTGCAGCAGCGGATGCCAGCGGAAGCGCTGCGGCTCCAGCTTGGCCGGCGGCAGCAGCGAGGGCGAGCCGGACGGCGCCATCGCCCACGAGCCGACACCCCAGGTGAAATCGAGCGCCACCAGGACCAGGAGCGGCACCGCCACTTTCGGCCAGCGCGCCAGTGCGGCCACCAAGGCCAACACCGCGAACAGATAGAGGAAGTACCAGGCGCGCGGTCCCCAGGCCGCGAGCTCGCCCATCGCGCCGAAGGTCGCGGCCGTGCCGGCAACGAGGATCGCCAGCAGCCCGGCAAAAGCGATGGTCGCGCGGGCCATCGTCAGGCCGCCCCGCTCATGAGAGGGCGAGGCCGATGAGGCGGCGCGTCGCTTCCGGCAGGGGGAGCGCCAGGACGGCGGCATGGCCGACCGGGTCCATCTTGCGCAGGGTCTTTTTCAGGATGTCGACGAACTTGGCGTCGTCGTAGTCGGGATGCTGGGCCACGAACTCGTCGAGATAGTGGGCGACGAACACGTAGGCCACGACGTTCTCCAGCGCCTGGCTCTCGGGATCGCGTTTCAGCTCCTCCTTGCGCACGATCTTCACGACCTGGGCGATCTCGGCCGCGCCGTAGCCCTGGCGGCCCATGATCTCGGCGATCAGCTTGCCGTGAAGGTCGCGGCAGGCCCCACGCCAGGCGTTGTAGCCGGCGCGGCCCAGCGGATAGCCTGACCGTGGGATCTGCCAGCGGCAGATGTGCTGGCCGCGGGCGGCGATGCGCAGTGCTTCGGAGGCATCGGGATAGACCCGGTCCAGACCCTCGGACATGCGCTCGGCATAGACCAGCTCGCGCTGCCGCGGATCGGCGGCGTTGGCGGCATCGATCTCGGCGAGGGTCGACGTCAGGCGATGGTTCGTAGGCATACGAACGATCTAGAGGCTGAGAAGAGGTCGTTGCAGGGGGAAATGGCGCGCCCGGAAGGAGTCGAACCTCCAGCCTTCTGATTCGTAGTCAGATGCTCTATCCAGTTGAGCTACGGGCGCACAGCCAACACCCTCGTGAGAGGGTCCCGGCAAAGAGGCGCGCACCCTAATGAAACTGCCCCCCCGTTGCAAGCAGCCGGGCGCGCCCGCGGCAACGCCCCACAGAATGCTGCACAACCGGTGCCAAGTCGTTCTGGCGACAGGGAAATCGCCGCTTGTTAGTTTTGCTTGCTTTCAAGTAGCATGACAGGCATCTGGATTTGGGGGCTGGTGCCCCGACTCGGCACAGCCTGGTATCGGAGTGCCGAATCGGAGTGCCCAATTGATGATGCCAGGGCAGTTTCGAGGCCAATGATGGCGCTAAGAGTTCAACGATCAGCAGCGCTTCTCTTGGCGGCGATCGTTCTGAGCGGATGCCAGGGGGGAACTTTCGGAGGCGGCGAAAGCCAGTCTTCACCCAACGCGAATCCGGCCATCACGCAGACGGGCACGCAAACCGTTCGTCAGCGTATTCAGCAGCTCCGCGCCGACCAGGCCGCGCTGAACAGCGCCATCGCCGCCCAGCAGAACCAGCTCGCCCAGACACGCAGCAAGCTTTCGGCTGACGCTTCCGCCTACTCGAGCCTGACCAACGGCATCACCTCGCGCCTGCAGGCCGGCACGACCCCGGGCAACCCGAACCTGGTCAACGACTGGAACGCGGCCCAGGCCAAACTCGACGACGTGACCCTGGGCGTCGGCACACTGAATTCGCTGGCCAGCCAGGTCACCACGCAGGCTTCGGTCGCGGGCTACCTGCTCGAGAACGTGCGCGCCACGTATTCGGTCGGCGGCGCTGTCGACGAGGACCATCGCAACCTGCGCTCGATCGAGAGCGAGACCACGCGCTCGATGCAGCAGATCGACCGCCTGATCGGCGACCTCAACGCCCAGATCAGCCGCGAGAACGGCTTCCTCGCCCGCGAGCGCACCAACCTCGCCGCCCTCTCCTACGGTGTGAACCTCGGCCGCCTCGGCAATCCGGGCTCGCAGCGGGTCACCGTCACCAACCGGCGGCAGGTCCCCCTTCAATAGGGTGTCTCCATGGGCGTAAGGTGACGCCCATGGTCGTTCGCTTCCTCGCTTTCCTCGGTCTCATGCTGGGCCTCGCGCTGCCTGCGCAGGCGCAGGTCTCGTCGTCCGACCAGGATGCCATCCGCGACGTGATCCAGAGCCAAGTCGATGCGTTCCGCCGCGACGACGGCGATGCGGCCTTCGGCTTCGCCTCGCCAAGCATTCGCGGCATGTTCGGCAGCTCCGACGTCTTCATGGACATGGTGCGGCAGGGCTATCAGCCGGTGTATCGGCCGCGCGTGTTCGAGTTCCGCGAGATCGTCACCCTGCACGGCATGGTGACCCAGAAGGTGCACGTGATCGGGCCTGACGGCCGGCCGGTCACCGCCTTCTACCCGATGACGCAGCAGCCCGACGGGAGCTGGCGCATCGAGGGCTGCTACCTGCAGGCACCCGAAGACCACCAGGCCTGATCCGAAGCCATTCCAGATGTCACGAGTCTCGCCCAAGGTGCTGGCGCTGCTCGGCCTGTTGACGCTCGTATGGGGCACCAACTGGCCGCTGTTCCGCATCGCGCTGGACGAGCTGCCGGTGTGGACGTTCCGCACGATCGTGCTGTCGGCCGCGGTGATCATGCTGACGCTGATCCTGATCGTGCGGCGCGAGAGCTTCGCCGTGCCGAAGGGCAAGTGGCTGCCGCTGATCGCGGCCTCGGCGATGAACATCGGCGTGTGGAACATCGCGACCTCGTTCGCCGTGCTCTACATCCCCTCCGGCCACGCCTCGGTGCTGGCCTACACCATGCCGCTCTGGGTGGCCGCGATCGGCTTCGCCGCGTTCGGCCAGAAGCTCACCGGCCGCCTGCTGGCGGCGATCCTGATCGGCGCGGCTGCCGTCGCCGCCCTGATGATCCCGAACTTCCAGAGCTATGCCAGCGCACCGCTCGGCCTGTTCTGGGGCCTGTTCGCAGGCTTCTGCTGGGCGGTCGGCACCTTCATCGTGAAGCGCACGGCATGGCCCGGTATGGGCCTCAGCCTCACCTTCTGGCAGGTCGTGCTGACCCTCCCGCCGATCGCCATAGGCGCCCTCGTCATCGACGGCCTGCCGACGCAGTGGCCCTCGACCAAGGCGCTGACGGCCACGCTCTACACCGGCTTCATCCCGATGGCGCTGGGCACCGCGACATGGTTCGCGCTGGTGAAGCTCCTGCCCGCGCAGGTCGCCGCACTCTCCTCTATCGCCATCCCGATCGTGGCGATCGTGAGCGGCATCCTGATCCTGAACGAGCCGCTGTCCGCTCTGCAGGCCGTCGCCATCGCGTCGACCGTGATCTCGCTCTGGCTCGCTTTGGTGCCTGCTCGGCAGAAGTAGTTGTTTCGGCGGATCCCAATTCCCACATTGTCGTGGGGTTGGAGGCCCGGACGAGCATGAGCAGAGGCGATCCCAGGGACTGGATGTGGTCGGAGGCGCTGCAGATGCTGGCGCAGGCCGAGCGGATGCACCGCCAGGTGTTCCGCCCGCAAGGCGCCGCGCAGCGCGGCCCGAGCTGGGAGCCGCCGGTCGACGTGCTCGAGACCGACCGCGAGGTCTTGATCCTCGCCGCGCTGCCCGGCGTCGACGCCGATCAGGTCGAGGCCGTTATCGAGAACGGCGCGCTGGTGATTTCCGGCGAGCGCAGCGTTCCCGATGAACTACGGACCGCGCTCGTCCACCGCCTCGAGCTGCCGCAGGGCCGCTTCCAGCGCCGCATCGATCTGCCGTCCGGCCACTACGGCGAAGTGCGCCGCTTCGCGGTGCATGGGTGCCTCGCCATCACGCTCGCCAAGGCGAATGCACGGAGGCGGCCATGAGCCCCCAAGACACTCACAAGGACGACACGGCGAAGGTGTCCGCGCCGAAGCCGGACGCACGCCCCCTGCCCGCCGACGCCATGATCGTGGTGCCGGTGCGCGACCTCGTGCTGTTTCCCGAGATGGTGTTTCCGCTCTCCGTCGGCCGGCCCTCGTCGATCGCCGCCATCCAGCAGGCCGTGCGCGAGCAGCGCCAGATCGTGCTGCTGCTGCAGCGCGAGGCGACCAAGGAGGAGCTGACGCCAGCCGATCTCCACCAGACCGGCACCATCGCCAACATCCTGCGCTATGTGACGACGCCCGACGGCAACCATCACATCGTCTGCCAGGGCGTGCAGCGCTTCCGCGTCACCGATTTCGTAGACGGCCATCCGTTCATGCTGGCGCGTGGCCTGCACCTCACCGAGCCGACCGCCAGCGGTCCTGAGGTCGAGGCACGCTTCCTCGTGCTGCAGGGCCAGGTCCGCGAGGTCCTCGACCTGCTGCCTCAGGTGCCGCAGGAGCTGCGCCAGACCGTCGAGAACACGACGGCGGCCGGCACGTTGGCCGATCTTGCGGCCTCGTATCTCGATTCCAAGCCCGCCGAGAAGCAGGAGGTGCTGGACGCGGTCGACCTCGTGCCGCGCCTCGACAAGGTGACCGACCTGCTGGCCAAGCGGCTCGAGGTGCTGCGCATCTCGACCGAGATCGGCCAGAGGACCAAGAGCTCGCTCGACGCGCGCCAGCGCGAGATGGTGCTGCGCGAGCAGATGGCCGCGATCCAGCGCGAGCTGGGTGAGGACGATTCCGGCAAGCAGGCGATCGCCGATCTCGACAAGGCGATCACCGAGGCGAAGATGCCGCCCGAGGCCGAGACCGCGGCCCGCAAGGAGCTGCGCCGGCTGCAGCGCACGCCCGAGGCCTCGGCCGAGCACGGCATGATCCGCACCTATCTCGACACGCTGGTCGAGCTGCCCTGGGCGTTGCCCGAGACCAAGCCGATCGACATCGCCGAGGCGCGCCGCGTGCTCGATGCCGATCATTTCGGCCTGGAAAAGATCAAGAAGCGCATCGTCGAGTATCTCGCCGTGCGCAAGCTCGCGCCCGAGGGCAAGGCCCCGATCCTGTGCTTCTCCGGCCCGCCCGGTGTCGGCAAGACCTCGCTCGGCCAGTCGATCGCCCGCGCCATGGGCCGCAAGTTCGCGCGCGTGAGCCTGGGCGGCGTGCACGACGAGGCCGAGATCCGTGGCCATCGCCGGACCTATATCGGCGCGCTGCCGGGCACGATCATCCAGGCGATCCGCAAGGCGGGGTCGCGCGACTGCGTGCTGATGCTCGACGAGATCGACAAGATGGGCGCCGGCATCCACGGCGATCCGTCGGCGGCGATGCTGGAAGTGCTCGATCCCGAGCAGAACGGCACGTTCCGCGACAACTATCTCGACGTGCCGTTCGACTTGAGCCGCGTGGTCTTCATCGCCACGGCCAACATGCTCGAGAACATCCCCGGTCCCCTGCGCGACCGCATGGAGGTGATCCAGCTCACCGGCTACACGGCGGGCGAGAAGCTGGAGATCGCCAAGCGCTATCTCGTACGCCGCCAGCTCGAGGCCAACGGCCTCACGGCCGAGCAGGCCGGCATCGACGATGCGGCACTTCGGCTGATCATCGACGGCTACACGCGCGAGGCCGGCGTGCGCTGGCTCGAGCGCGAGATCGGCCGCGCGCTGCGCCATGTCGCAGTCGAAGTAGCCGAGGGCAAGGCGAGCAAGGTGCAGATCGGCACGGCCGACATCGAGGCCCTGCTGGGGCCGGTGCGCTTCGAAAACGAAGCCGCCATGCGTACGTCAGTGCCCGGCGTCGCGACCGGCCTCGCCTGGACGCCGGTGGGCGGCGACATCCTGTTCATCGAGGCGACGCGCGCGCCGGGTGGCGGCAGGCTGATCCTGACCGGCCAGCTCGGCGAGGTCATGCGCGAGAGTGCGCAGGCCGCGCTCAGCCTGATCAAGAGCAAGGCGGTTTCGATCGGCATCGATCCCACCCTGTTCGAGAAGCACGACATCCACGTCCACGTGCCGGCCGGCGCCACGCCCAAGGACGGGCCGAGCGCGGGTGTCGCGATGTTCATGGCGCTCGCCTCGCTGCTGACCGGCCGCACGATCCGCAGCGACACCGCGATGACGGGCGAGATCAGCCTGCGCGGGCTGGTCCTGCCGGTTGGCGGCATCAAGGAGAAGGTGGTGGCCGCCGCCGCCGCGGGCATCACGCGGGTGATGCTGCCGGCGCGGAACAAGCGGGACTTCGACGACATCCCCGAGGATGTACGCAAGACGCTGCAGTTCGTCTGGCTGGAGAAGGTCGAGGACGCCCTCGCCGAGGCGCTGTCGCCCGCCGAGGCTAAGGCCGCCTAGAAGCTCAGGCGATCGGCAACGACAGCGGCGAGATCTGATCGCCGGGTCGCTGGGCGTAGTCGAGCTTCACCGTGTCGCGGATCATGCGTGCCTGCGCCTCGGCGAGCTTCTCCATCGCGGCCTTCGGGTCTAGATGCACGGGCTCGCCGTCCTGCAGCACGACCTCGCCGTCGACGATGACGGTCCGCACGGCACGGTCGGCGGCATGGAAGACGAAGGAGCGCAGCGGATCGCGCGCCGGCTGCATCAGCGGATGGTTGAGATCGACCAGCACGATGTCGGCGGCCATCCCCGGCCCCAGCGCGCCGATATCGTCGCGGCCGAGCGCCGCCGCCCCGCCGAAGGTCGCCGCCTCGAAGGCGCCGGCGGTGTCGAGGCTCCTGATGTCCTCGCTCATCAGACGGCCGGCCACGATGGCGAGCCGCATCTCCTCGATGAGATTGTGCGGGGCGCAATCCGTGCCGAGACCCACGTTGACGCCGCGGGCGCGGTAGCGGCCGACATGGTCCATGGCGAGGCCGTAGCGCGCGAAGGGCTGCGGACAGTGCGCGACCGAGGCGCCCGCCTCGGCGATCAGGTCGAGATCCTTGTTGGTATGCCAGCGGATCTGCGGATGGTCGTCGAGCAGGATGCAGTGCGCCATGATCGAGTCCGCCTTCATCAGCCCCTGCTGGGCGGCCCACTGGATCGGCGTCATGTTGTGGCGCCGGATCATCTCGCGCACCTCGACCACGGACTGGCAGATGTGGGTCGAGAAGCGGCGGCCGGCATCGTCGGCATGCTTGCGCCCGGCCGCGAACAGCTCGGGCGTCACCGTGTCGATCTGGGCGGGGAACACCATGGCGTCGAGCCGCCGCGAATTGTGCGACTCGGCATCGTCCATCACCTTCTTGGCCTTCTCGAACTGCGCGACGCCCGCCGCCTCGTCCCATTTCCAGGTCACGGTCTGCGGCGAGGACATGCCCCAACGCGCCGACGCGAAGGTCGGTGCCGCATAGAAGCGCATACCGCTCTCGGCCATCGTCTCCAGCCAGCCGTCGAACGGCACGGTGACGTCGACGGCGGTCGTGGTGCCGGCACGCATCATCTCCGAATAGGCGAGCGTCGCCGCGCCCTGGCGACCGTCTTCACCCAGACGGAAGGCCTGCAGGCGCTCCATCAGGCCGGTCATCTGCTGTTCCGGCACGCCATGGTCCTCGCGGACGCCGCGATAGCCGGGCTCGGTCGAGGGGTGGGAGTGGATGTTGATCAGCCCCGGCAGGGCCAGCAGCCCCTTGCCGTCGATGATTTCCTCGCCCGGGCCGGACGGCCGGGCACCGGCCGGCGTGATCTCGACGATTTTCCCGTCCTTCAGATGGAGGTCGAGCTCACGCCGGTAAACATGCCTGCGGGCTGAGCCATCCCGGACCACGGCCCAGGAAACGTTGCGAATCGAGGTCGGTCGGGAGGTCATGGGCGGGGCTCCTGCGGGGCACACCTGTTGCATAGGCACCGCACAGGGACGATAGAGTCAGGAAAACGAGAGAACAAGGAGGCAGGTCAATGCGGAGTGTGAAATGGGCGCTCGCTGCCGCGACGGCAGCGCTGTTCTCGGTATCGGCGGAAGCGCAGACACTGAAGGTCGTCATGCATTCGGACGTCAAGATCGTCGACCCGATCTGGACGACCGCCTACATCGTGCGCAACCACGGCTACATGATCTACGACACGCTGCTGGCGCTGGACGACAAGCTCGTCCTCAAGCCGCAGATGCTCGAAGGCTGGAAGGTAAGCGACGACAAGCTCACCTACACCTTCACCCTGCGCGACGGCCTCAAGTTCCACGACGGCGCGCCGGTCACCTCCGAAGACTGCATCGCCTCGATCAAGCGCTGGGCCTCGCGCGACGCGATGGGTCAGAAGCTCATGACGTTCGTTAAGGAGATGAAGGCGGTCGACGACAAGTCCTTCAGCCTCGCCCTCACCGAGCCCTACGGCCTCGTGCTCGAGTCGCTGGGCAAGCCCAGCTCGAACGTGCCGTTCATCATGCCCAAGCGCGTCGCCGAGACGCCGGGCAACACGCAGATCAAGGAATTCGTCGGCTCCGGCCCGTTCGTCTTCCGCGCCGACCTGTGGCGACCGGGCGAGAAGACGGTCTACGAGAAGTTCAAGGACTACAAACCGCGCTCCGAGCCAGCCTCCGGCCTGGCCGGCGGCAAGAACGTTTATGTCGACAAGGTTGAGTGGATCAACATCACCGACGCGCAGACCGCAACCAACGCGCTGCTGACCGGCGAGATCGACGTTCTCGAACAGCCGTTGCATGAGCTGCATTCGATCCTGGAGAAGGACAAGAACGTTGAGCTGTTCGACTACAACGTGCTCGGCAGCCAGTACAGCTTCCGCTTCAACGTGCTGCACAAGCCCTTCGACAATCCCAAGATCCGCCAGGCCGTATTCTACGCGCTGAACCAGAAGGACTTCCTCCTGGCCGCCATCAACGACCCGAAGTACTTCAAGGAGTGCAAGGCGATCTTCATCTGCGGCACGCCTTACGCCACCGACAAGGGCTTCGAGGACAAGCTCACCTCGAACTTCGCGAAGTCGAAGGAGATCCTGAAGCAGGAGGGCTATGACGGCACGCCGGTCGTGCTGCTGTTCGCCACCGACACCAACACCGGCCGACTGACGCCGATCGTGAAGGCCCTGCTCGAGCGCGGCGGCTTCGTCGTCGACATGCAGGCGATGGACTGGCAGACCGTGCTGTCCCGGCGCTCGCGCAAGGAGCCGCTGAATGCCGGCGGCTGGAGCGGCTTCATGACCTCCTGGGTGTCGGCCGACCTGCTCGATCCGATCGTCTCGGCCTTCGTCGGTGCGGCCTGCGACAAGGCCGCCATCGGCTGGCCGTGCGATGCCAAGCTCGAGGAGCTGCGTGACGCCTTCTCCAAGACCACCGACCCCGCCAAGCGCAAGGAGCTCGCCGAGGCCGTTCAGGTGCGCGAGTCGGAGTATCCGACCTTCGTCCATCTCGGGCAGTTCAACGTGCCGCTCGCCAAGCGCAAAAACGTGACCGGCATGCTGGCCGCACCGGCACCGGTCTTCTGGAACGTCAAGAAGGCAGAGTAGACCTCAGCCCAGCTCGAGGCTGGTGACGCCATAGAGGCCGGCATAGTCGACCTCGGGGTCCGCGCCCGTGTACATGCGCGCGGTCTCGAAGGAAGGCTTCAGCCCGAGGCGCGTGGCCATCGCCACGGCCTCCTTGTTGCGGTCGGGCACGTCGATGGCGATCGCCTTGGCGCCCGTCTTTGCCGCCAGTGCTCCGACCAGCCCCTCCGCAATGGCGGGGCTTGCGGCATAGAGCGGACCCATGCGCGACGCCGCCTTGCAGGCACGCATCACAGCGAAGCCCGCAACCTCGCCGTCCTTCAGCGCCACCATGGCCGCCCGTTCCGGCAGCGTGACCCACGACGCGAGGAAGGAATCTCGCGCTTCCGGAAAGAAGCGGCGGTCATAAGCGGCGAGCTTGTCGAAGGCGATGGAGCGCGCATCGACAAAGGTGACGCCCGGCGGTGCCTTGGCAGCCGGCGCCGGTCCTTCCTGGCGGATGTTGTTCCAGGAAAGCCGGAAGCCCGACTTCTTGTAGTTGCCCTGCTGGGCCACGACGCCGTCGAGACCGACGTTGCGTCCCTGAAGCCGTGCCATGCCGGCGCGCCAGACCTGGATGCCGTAGCCCTTCCCGCGGACCGGCGGACGGGCGATGTAGAAGCCCAGGAAACCGAAGCCCGCACCGTACTTCACGACGGAGATGCAAGCTTGCGGCTCGCCGTCGAGGCGGCCGATCAGGAACGCTGCCGGGTCGGCGGCGAAGAACGCGTGGGCGTCGGTGTTGCCGGGGTTCCAGCCTTCATCGCCGGCCCAGGAGGCCATGCGCTGCACATCGTCGGCGCTGCCGACCGAGATCTCGAAGCTCATGGAGGCGGAGACTACTCCGCCGCCTTCGCCGTGGCTGCGAAAAAGCGGTTATCCGGGCGCGGCAGGCCGAGATTTTCGCGCAAGGTGGTGCCCTCGTACTCCGTGCGGAATAACCCGCGGCGCTGCAGCTCGGGCACGACCTTGTCGACGAAATCGTCCAGACCGCCCGGCAGGTAGGGGAACATGACGTTGAAGCCGTCGCAGGCGTTGGTCGTGAGCCACTCTTCCATCTGGTCGGCGATGATCGCGGGCGTGCCCACCATGCCGAGCCCGCCATAGCCGCCGAGGCGGCCCGCGATCTGGCGCACGGTCAGGTTCTCGCGCTTGCCGAGATCGATCACCCTGTCGCGGCCGCTCTTGCTCGCCTGCGTCTCGGGAATGTCGTCGGGCAGCGGCTTGTCGGGATCGAACTTGCGGGCGTCGACACCGAGCGCGATCGAGACCGCGGCGATGCCGCTGTCATAGCTCACCAGGCTGTCGAGACGCAGACGCTTCTCCCGCGCCTCCTCGAGCGAATCGCCCACGACGACGAAAGCGCCGGGCAGGATCTTGATGTGGTCCGGATTGCGGCCGATCCTGGCCGCGCGGCCCTTCACGTCGGCATAGAATTCCTGCGCGCCCTTGAGGGGACCGCCCGCGGCGAAGACCATCTCGGCGGTCTCGGCCGCGAGCTGGCGGCCGGCATCCGAGGCGCCAGCCTGCACGACGACCGGCCAGCCCTGCACCGGCCGCGCAATGTTGAGAGGGCCGCGCACTTTCAGATATTTGCCCTTGTGATCCAGCACGTGCATCCGCGCCGGATCGAAATAGATGCCGCTGTCCACGTCGCGGATGAAGGCGTCGTCGGCCCACGAATCCCAGAGGCCGGTCACGACGTCGAAGAACTCGCGGGCGCGGGCGTAGCGCTCGGCATGGGGCATCTGGTCGTCCATGCCGAAATTCAGCGCCGCGTCCGGATTGGACGTCGTGACGAGGTTCCAGCCGGCGCGGCCCTCGCTGATATGGTCGAGCGAGGCGAAGCGGCGGGCGATCGTGTAGGCGGGCTCGAAGGTGCTCGAGGCCGTGGCGATCAGGCCGAGATGTTTCGTCGCCATCGCGAGCGCCGGCAGCAGGGTCAGCGGATCGAACGAGGTGACGGTGGCGCTCCTCTTCAGCGCCTCCATCGGCATGTTCAGCACGGCCAGGTGATCGGCCATGAAGAAGGCGTCGAACTTCCCGCGCTCCAGCGTCTGGGCGTACTTCACCAGCGCCTTCAGGTTGAAGTTGGCGTCCGGCGTGCCGCCGGGATAGCGCCAGGCGGCGGTGTGGATGCTGACGGGGCGCATGAAGGCGCCGAGGCGGAGCTGACGTTTCTGGGTCATGGACCGGTATCTTGCCCCGGGCGGGCGGACCGGCAAGGCCCGCCCGGACGACAAGAACTAATTCGACGAATTATTTCTGCCGATCACCCGATCGGCGGATGCTTCTTGTCCGTGCCGGCGGCGCGCTCCCAGGCGCGTGCCACGGCGAAGATCGTCGCCTCGTCGAAATAGCGGCCGACGAACTGCACCGAAACCGGCATGCCGCCCGAGGAGAGGCCGGACATCATGGCGAGCGCAGGATGGCCGGTCGTGTTGAACGGCGTGCGGGCCTGGCGCGGATAGGTACGCTCGACCTCGACCGGATCGTCGATGCGGCAGGCCGGGTCCATCGAGCTGGCGCACAGCAGCACGTCGACCTCGCGCAGCACGGCCTCGACGGCAGCGATCATCTCGAGCCGGCGGCGACTCGCCAGCACGTAGTCGCCGGATCCCATGAAGGCGCCGGGCATCAGGCGGCGGCGCGCCAGCATGCCGTAGTCGCCCGGACGCTCGCCGAGCCACGGCGCATGGATCGACCAGGCCTCGCTCTGCAGGATGACCCGATTCACCGCACCGAACTCGCCGAGCGGCGGCAGGCTGACGTCGCAGACCTCCGCGCCTTCCTTCTGCAGGGTGCTGGCGACGGTCTCCAGCGCCGCGGCAACGTCGGGATGGGCCGGCGTGTCAGTCTCGTGGAAGTGGCGCACGAAGCCCACGCGCAGGCCGCGGATGCCACGCTCGACGCCTTTCGTGTAGTGGCCCTGCACCGCGGCGGCGCTGCCGGGATCGAGCGGATCGTGGCCGGCGATCGCCTCCAGCATCAGCGCATTGTCGGCGACGGTGCGTGTCATCGGCCCGATATGATCGAGCGTGAAGGAGAGCGGGAAGACGCCGCGGCGCGAGACCAGACCATAAGTCGGCTTCAAGCCCACGATGCCGCAGCAGCTCGCCGGATTGCGCACGCTGCCGCCGGTGTCGGTGCCCAGCGCCATCGGGAACAAGCCCGCGGCGACGCCGGAGCCCGAGCCGGACGAGGACCCGCCGGGATGATGGTCGGGGTTCCACGGGTTGCGCGCCGGCGGCCATGGCAGGTCGAAGCTCGGCCCGCCGATCGCGAACTCGTGCGTCGAGAGCTTGCCCAGGACGATGGCGCCGGCGCCGCGCAGCTTCTCGACGCAGACCGCGTCGGAAGTCGCCATGTGGTCGGCGCGCACCTTGGAATGGCAGGTGGTGGGGAGGCCCGCCACGTCGATGATGTCCTTGATGCCGACCGGCACGCCGTGCAGCGGGCCGCGCAAGCGACCCGACATCGCCTCGGCTTCGGCAGCCTTCGCGGCCTGCAAAGCGGCGTCACCGTCGACACGGATGAAGGCGTTGAGCTTGGGATCGAGGCGGCCGATGCGATCGAGCAGCGCCTTGGTGAGATCGACCGGAGAGAGCTTCTTGGCGGCGATGGCGCTTGCGGCCTCGCCGACCGGCATCCAGTGAAGGTCGCTCACAGGCCAGTCCCCGCCTTCATGGGCGGCCACGGTTCGGCGGCGGGATCGGCGGGACGCTTGATGCGCGAAGCGACATCCGCCGCCTGCTTGGCCGCCGCCTCGACGTCGTCGGGAAACTCCGCCAGTGCCTTGGCCAGCCCCGCACGGCGCGCCAGCAACTCGATCAACGCCTTGTCCATGCCGCATCGCCTCCTATGGGCCGAGGCGAGTGTACGTCCCCAACCCCGGCGGCACTTTGTGCCAGGCGCGTCCCGATTTCATCTGCTGAACGCCGTATGCATAGAGGGATTGCATGTAACGCTGGTCGAACTCGCCGTCCTTCGGGGATTCAAAATCCGTGCCGATGAAAGCGAGGTTGTAGTCGACCTTGTCGCGCTGCGTGATGAAATAGGTCCGCAGCACGTCGTTGTAGCCGCTGGCCGCCAGCATGGCGACGATGGCCCGGCCGGCGATGGTGATGG
>SCVT01000206.1 GCA_004296815.1 Reyranella sp.
CAGGCGGTGTCGCTGCTGGCCGAGCGCGCCGCCAAGGGCGGCGGCAAGAAGCCCAAGGTCGCCCGAGCCAAGAAGGCCGCGCCCGTCGCGGCCAACGACACCGGCGAGAAGCCCAAGGCGAAGAAGAAGCCCGCCGCAAAGAAGAAAGCGGCCAAGGCGAAGGCCAAGGACGACGCGCCGCCCCGCACCGGCACCGATGGCTAAGGGCCGCGTCCCGACCCGCGACGAACTGCTGGCATTCATCCGCGACAGCGCCACGCCGGTCGGCAAGCGCGAGATCGCGCGCGCCTACGGGCTGAAGGGCGATCAGCGCATCGAGCTCAAGGAGCTGCTGCGCGACCTGCGCGATGCCGGCGATGTCGCCGCCGACCGCGCCAAGACCTTCAAGGATCCCAAGGCGCTGACCGACATCACCGTGCTCGAGATCGTGCGCGTCGACGAGGACGGCCACCTGCTCGCCATCCCGCGCAAGCACGACGAGGAGAAGGACGGTCCGCCGCCGCGCATCGAAGTGGCATCGCAGACCCAGCGTGGTGTGCCCGCCCCCGCCGTCGGCGACCGCATCCTCGCGAGCCTGAAGCGTCGCGGCAAGGACACCTACGAGGCGCGCATCATCCGCCGTCTGGGCAGCGGTCCGAAGAAGATCCTGGGTCTCTACGAGGAGCCGCAGGGCCGCAACGGGCTCGGCGTCGTCTCGCCGACCGACAAGAAGCTGCGCCGCGAGTTCGACGTCCGCGCGTCCGACAAAAATGGCGCCCTGCCGGGCGACATCGTGTGGATCGAGGAAGTGGGCGGCGCGCTGGCGCGACGGGCCCGCGTCGTGGAGCGCATCGGGCCGATGAGCGACCCGCGCACCGTCAGCCTGATCTCGATCGCGGCCAACGACATCCCGGTCGACTTTCCCGAAGCGGCCATGGAGGAAGCGGAAAAGGCCAAGGCCGCGCCGATGGGCCAGCGGCTCGACTTGCGCGACACGCCGCTGGTCACGATCGACGGCGAGGATGCGCGCGACTTCGACGACGCCGTGTTCGCCGAGCCCGATCCTGCGCACCCGGGCGGCTGGCGTCTCCTGGTCGCGATCGCCGACGTCGCCTGGTACGTCCGCCACGACAAGCCGCTCGACCGCGCCGCCTACCGCCGCGGCACCTCGGTCTACTTCCCCGACCGCGTCGTGCCGATGTTGCCGGAGCAGCTCTCCAACCACTGGTGCTCGCTGGTCCCGAAGGAGGATCGTCCGGTCCTGGTGGCCGAGATGTGGATCGATGCCGAGGGACACCTCAAGAAGCACCGCTTCCACCGCGCCATGATCCGCTCGGCCGCGCGCCTCACCTACAATCGAGTCCAGCGCGCCATGGACGGCACGCCCGACGCCGAGATCGCGCCGCTGATGGAGAAGGTCGTGAGGCCGCTCTACGGCGCCTACCGGGTGCTGCTGGCGGCGCGCGAGGCGCGCGGCGCGCTCGACCTCGACCTGCCCGAGCGCCAGGTGACGCTCGGCAAGGACGGCCGCATCGCCGAGATCGGCGTACGTGCGCGTCTCGACAGCCACAAGCTGATCGAGGAGTTCATGGTGCTGGCCAACGTCGCGGCGGCGCAGGCACTGGAGCAGCGCCACTCGCCCTGCATGTACCGTGTCCACGACCAGCCCGACCTGGCCAAGCTCGAGGCGCTGCGCGAGTTCCTCGGCACCTTGGGCGTCTCCTTGCCTGCCGGCCCGCGCCTGAAGCCGGGCGATCTCAACCGGGTCCTGAAGCAGGTCGAAGGCAAGCCAACGGCGCGCCTGATCAACGAGACGGTGCTGCGCAGCCAGAGCCAGGCGGTCTACAGCCCGGACAATCTCGGCCACTTTGGCCTGGCTCTGTCGCGCTACGCCCATTTCACGTCGCCGATCCGCCGCTTTCCCGACCTGATCGTCCATCGCGCGCTGATCGCGGCCTTCGGGCTGGGCGAAGGCGGCCTGGCCGATGCCGACAAGGGCCGCTTTACCGAGTTCGGCGAGCATCTCTCCATGTGCGAGCGCCGCGCGGTCGCCGCCGAGCGCGGCGCCATGGACCGCTATGTCGCAGCCTTCATGGCGGGACATGTCGGCGCCACTTTCCCCGGTCGCGTCACCAGCGTCACCCGCTTCGGCCTGTTCGCCGCGCTCGACGGCACCGGCGCCGATGGCCTGATCCCGGTGCGCTCGCTCGGCCAGGAGTTCTTCCGCCACGACGAGGGCCGCCAGCTGTTGGTTGGCGAACGGACCGGCGAGACCTTCGGGCTGGGCGACCGGCTGATGATCAAGCTGGTCGAGGCGGACACCGCGACCGGCGGCCTGCTCTTCGGGATCGTCGACGTGATCGAGCGCGTCGAGCGTCACGCCCTGCCGCGCGGCCAGCGACCGGCGCGTGGTGGGCCGCCGCGGCGTCCGGTCGCGCATCACGGGCCGCGACGGGACAAAGGGTCACGCCGACGGAAGTGACGGTCGGGCGCATCTTGAACGCCATGAACGACCAGCACGCTCCGGTTGATTTCTGGACCGCCCTGACCAGGGGCTGGTTCGGCCGCTGCCCGCGTTGCGCGAAGGGCCGGCTGTTCAGCTCTTTCCTCAAGATGAAGAGCCATTGCGAGGCCTGCGAGCTCGGCCTGGAGCCCTACCGGGCCGACGACGCCCCCGCCTATTTCACCATCTTCATCGTGGGCCACATCGTCGTGCCGCTGGTGCTGGTCGTGGAGAAGTATGGCAACGAGCCGCCCCTCTGGGTGCACGCCCTGCTGTGGCTGCCACTCTCTGTCGCACTTGCCCTCTACCTGCTTCCCCGCATAAAAGGCGCCGTCATCGCGCTCCTGTGGGTCCAGCGGATAGCCGCTCCCAAGCCCGCCACGGGACGCCTCGACCCCTCAGCCTGAACGACGTGGCCGCCCGCCGACGGCCTGTGCTATGTTGCCGCCTGCTGGGTATGGAAGTGCCAAAAAGCCCTTTTTTCCTTTCGACGCTGCCGCGCGCGGCAGCGTCGCTCGTTGCTGCCTGCCTGGTCGTTTCCTGCGCCACCTCCACCGAGGCGCCCCAGGTCCAGACCGGCGCCCGTAACCCGTCGGTCGCCGCCGACGTCAACGTCGAGCGGGTCGTCCTCCAGGCCTATCGCGCCATCGGCGACCGCCACCTCTACGAGCCCAACTTCCGGACCATCTCGGTCGAGGCCTATCGCGGCTTCGCCAGCAGCGACGCCGCCCTGGCGCTCGAGGCCGGCGAGAAGACCTTCACCGTCCGCCGCGACGGCAAGGAGGTCATGAGCCGCCCCGCCCCGTCCGACACCAGCGACGGCCGCGCCTGGGGCGGCATGCTGGCCGAGCTGCTCGCCGGCTCCGTCGACGCCTCGCCCGCGCTGCGCGACACCGACCGCCAGGTGCTGATCCGCCAGGCCATGGTCGCGACGACCAAGCAGCTCGACCGCAACAGCCGCTACGCCGACCCCGACGAGGCGAAGGACAACCGCTTCCAGCGCGACGGCGGCGGCGGCATCGGCATCACCGTCGAGCGCACCGACGACAAGAAGATCATGATCCGCGCCGTGCAGGAGGGCTCGCCCTCGGCCAAGGCCGGCGTCCTGCAGGGCGACCAGATCGTGGCGATCGACGGCGACTCGATGATCGACCGGCCGCTGTCGGATGTCGTCGCCAAGCTGCGCGGCTCGGTCGGAGCGCCGGTCTCGATGACGGTGCTGCGTGTCTCCCAGGGCGCCCAGCTGACGCTCTCCATGAAGCGTGCCCGCATCATCCCGACCACGGTGATCTACGAGCGCCGCGGCGACGTGGCCCTGATCCGCCTCACCGGCTTCAACAGCGCGACCACCGACAACCTGCGCAACGCCCTCGACAGGGCCAAGGCCGAGATCGGCAAGGACCTGTCCGGGCTGATCATCGACATGCGCTCCAACCGCGGCGGCCTGCTCGACCAGGCTCAGTCGGTCTCGGAAGTCTTCATCGGCGACGGCACCATCTTCTCGACCCAGGGCCGCCATCCCGACAGCCGCCGCACCTACAAGAGCAGCAACGGCCGCACCAACGGCCCGCAGCTCCCGATCGTGGTGCTGATGAACGGCGGCTCGGCCTCGGCCGCCGAGATCGTGGCGGCGGCGCTGCAGGATCGCGGCCGCGCCGTCGTGGTCGGCAGCACCAGCTACGGCAAGGGCACCGTACAGACCGTCGTGCGCCTGGCCAACGAGGGCGAGCTGATCCTCACCTGGTCGCGCCTGCAGGCGCCGTCGGGCTACACCTGGAACGAGCTCGGCGTGCTGCCCAACATCTGCACCGCCAAGGTGGGCGACGTCAGCAAGCTCGGCACCGCGTCGGTCGACTCCAACCACGGCTCGCTGATGCGCTGGCACGCCATGCGCAACCCGACCCAGCAGGAAGTGGCCGACGCCCGCAAGATCTGCCCGCCCGGCGACAGCTCGCCGGAGGCCGATCTGGAGCTGGCGACCCGCCTGCTGCAGGACCGGGCGCTTTATGCCCATGCCGTGCAGTCCGCCACCTATCAGGCGGCGGCCCGCAACTAGGGCCATTCGGGCGGCTTGACACCGCCCGTCTGGCGACTAATTTGCGCCCTCCTGCGAATTCGCCCTTCCGGGCATAAGGACAATTGCCATGGCCAAGCCGACCTCGATCCTGATCAAGATGATCTCCAGCGCCGATACCGGCTTTTTCTACGTGACCAAGAAGAACCCGCGCACCAAGACCGAGAAGCTCGAGCTCAAGAAGTACGACCCGGTCGCGCGCAAGCACGTCGTCTTCAAGGAATC
>SCVT01000017.1 GCA_004296815.1 Reyranella sp.
TCGCACAATTCGGGAGAAAGAAATGGCCACGCAGACCCTGCAGGACGACTTTCACGAACAGCTGAAGACGGTCCTGCCCCGCCTGCGCATCTATGCCCTGTCGCTGACGCGCGACCGTGACGCTGCCGACGATCTCGTGCACGACACGGTGATCAAGGCTTTGACCGGCCGTAACAGCTTCCAGCCCGGCACCAACCTGGCGGCGTGGTTGTTCCGTATCCAGCGCAACGAGTTCATCTCCGGGCTTCGCCGTCGCCGTCCGACGGTTCCGGTCGACACCGCGATCGCGGAATCCCTTTCCCACCCGCCGCATCAGGACAGCGGTCTGGTCATGCGCGAGTTCATGTCGGCATTCGGCAAGCTCGCGCCGGCACAGCGCGAAGCCCTGCTGCTGGCAGTCCTCGAGGGGCTGCCCTACGAGACGATCGCCGATCATACCGGCGTATCCGTGGGCACCGTGAAGAGCCGCATCTCGCGCGCCCGCGACACGCTGGAGCGCCTGCTGCTGGAAGGCGAATCGCGCCATCCCACGGGCGAGACTGCACGACGCCCTTCGGCCGAAGCCGAAGAAGATCGTGTGGGGGATCGTTGATCCCCCTTCCCAAGCACTGCGGACAAGTGTGAAATAGTCATGAGTAGTCCCAGGGGGAGAGTTGCATGGGTCGGACAGGATCCCGCGGAGTGGTCTTCCGCCTCCGGGGAACGTGTTATGGCCAATGACGACGACAAGTCGGACGATGGAAGCCGCGCCGGAGGACCGGCGCGGCCGAAGCCGCGCCCCAACGAACGTCCGTTCGACATGTGGCTGCACAAGCAGCTCCACGCCATGTACGACGAGATCGCAAGCGAGCCCCTGCCCGACGACCTGCTCAACCTGATCGACAGCGACGCCGCCAAGCAGGGGGGCAAGCCGTCATTGGCCAAAGACGGCAAGGCTGGCTCGCCCCGACGGAAGTAGAGGCCGGAACTTCGATTGTCAGCCGTCCGTTGTGTGGGTCCACACCGGAGGCAGCCATGATGACGAGCGAAGACAAGAAGAAGGCCCTCACAAATCCCAGCAGCATCTTCCGGCATCCCGCCGACGTCGTGGACAGCCGCGACCTCGACGCGACCGAGAAGACCAGGATCCTGAAGCAGTGGGAGCTCGACGCGCGCCTCCTCCAGGTCGCGAGCGAGGAAGGCATGAACGACGGCGAGCACAGCATGTTCGCCGACGTGAAGAAGGCCCAGCAGCGCCTCGATGCACCGCCACTCCAGGAGGACGGCGCGCCGACCAAGGCCGGCCCCTGAGTCTCCTCAACAATTGGGCCGGCAAGAAAATGGCGGCGGTCGCAAGACCGCCGCCACCCTTGTTCGCCACCCGCCGGTCAGCCCGGCCGACGGACCGCGAACTCGTGCGGGATTAACGGACCTCCCCTGTCACCGGTTGCGTCGGTTCGCTATACAGGCCTGCGAAAAGCGGGGAGGTTTCCGAGATGCAGTTGTTCGATCTTTCCGGCCGCGTGGCCGTCGTGACGGGTGGCAATGGTGGCATTGGTCTCGGCATGGCCAAGGGCATGGCGAGCGCGGGCGCGACCGTCATCGTCGCCGGCCGCGACGGCGCCAAGAACGAAGCCGCGGTGAAAGAGCTGCAGGGCCTCGGCGCCAAGGCGAGCGCCACCACCGTCGACGTTCTCAAGGAAGAATCGTGCCGAGCGTTGATCGCCGGGGCCGTGAAGGCCTACGGCCGGCTCGACATCCTGGTGAACAACGCCGGCATCAACATCCGCAAGCAGCCACAGGAATACACGCTCGCCGAATGGCACCAGGTGATGGACAGCAACCTGACCAGCGCCTTCCTGTGCAGCCATGCGGCCTACCCCGAGATGAAGAAGACGGGCTCGGGCAAGATGATCAACATCGGCTCCATGATGTCGATCTTCGGCGCCTCCTTCACGACCGCCTACGCCGCGAGCAAGGGCGGCATCGTGCAGATGACCAAGGCGATGGCCACCGCCTGGGCCAAGGACAACATCCAGGTGAACGCGATCCTGCCCGGCTGGATCGATACGGCGCTGACACAGCGCGCGCGGCGCGACGTGCCGGCATTGCACGATTCGGTGCTGAAGCGCACGCCGGCCGGCCGCTGGGGCACGCCGGACGACTTCGCGGGTATCGCCGTATTCCTGGCCGCCGCTGCGTCCGACTACGTGACGGGCGCCGCCATCACTGTCGACGGCGGCTACTCGGTCCAGGGCTAGAAGTGCGCTAGGGCGAAACGATGCGGCAGTGGGCGCGATCGACGAACAGGTCGGTCTTGGGCCCGTGGACCGTCAGGCCCGCGCGCACGCCCGCACCCATTCCTGGCAGCAGCGCGCGCGTCTCTTCGACCAGCTTGCCCGCGTTGGTAAAGCGGCAATCGATCATCGGCGCCAAGGTGCCGGCGCTGTTGTTGTTCACGTAAAGCACCACCTGCCAGCGCCTGCCGGCGACGGCGCGCAGCGAAGCGTTGTCGATGGTCACCAGCGGCACCGAAGGTCCGGAGCTCGGCGCCGCCCATCCGGTGATCGCCAGACCCGGCCGCTGGATGACCACGCCCTGCAGGCGCACCGCCTGGCCGAGAGGGTCGAAAGCCAATTCGTTCGGCGTCGGATTCCGGAGCGGCCCCTGCCCCACGTTGAGCGGCGTCCAGACCTGGCCGGTCTTCGGATCGCGGAACTCCGGCACGCCGGGAGTCGCCGCAACGTCGACGCTGCTGCGCGGCACCTGGGCCCACACCGCCGAAGCCAGCACCATGCCGGCAAAGGTCGCGAGAATCGTCTTGGCAAGCTGCATGGTCACTCCCCTCCGGCCGCAGCCTAGACGGGACCGCCGGCTTGGGGAAAGAAATTCGGGTTGCGTCGCAGCTCGGCGCTGCGCGCCTCGACCGGCAACGCCTTGAGCTGCATGAAGTACGACAGCTGCCGCTGGGCGCTCGCTTCACTCAGGTCCTGGCGGCTGACCTGCAGGGCGTTCTCCATGTCGCCCGCCATGGCGTAGGCGAAGGCGAGGTTCTGGCGCGTCCGCCCATCGGCGCCGCGCGCACGCGCAAGCGGTGCAAGCTGCTGGATCGACTCCGGCGCCTGGCCGGCGATCGCCAGCGACAGGCCAAAATTGTTGCGCAAAGAGGTGAACTCGGGCGCGATCTCGATCCCCTGGCGATATCTCTCCTGTGCAGCAGCGTGACGCCCCTCCATGTCGAG
>SCVT01000207.1 GCA_004296815.1 Reyranella sp.
GCACGAGCGCGGGCTTCACCGGCTTGGTCGGGAAGGCATGGTCGCGGCGCGCCACACCGCGCGTCACCTGCATGTAGACCAGGCCGTCGCGCAGCCGGTTGCGGCGCATCAGCTCGCGGATGATGAAGCCCAGCGTGTTGCGCGACACCGGCCAGCCGATGCGCAGCTCCTTCAGCGAACGGTCGAGGCGGTCGATGTGCGGCGCCTCGTCGATCAGCTTGCCGTCGCGCACGCCCACGACCTCGTAGACGCCGTCGGCGAGCTGGTAGCCACGATCCTCGATGTGGACGCTGGCCTCGCGATGCTCGACGTAGCGACCGTTGACATAGGCATAACGCGCCATGACGCCCTCCCCCTCCCGTCAGCCCGCCGGCTCGGTGCCGTTGCGGTCCTCCGGCGAACTGCCGTGCAGGCCGAGCGACTTCAGCTTGCGGTGCAGCGCCGAGCGCTCCATGCCGACGAAGGTCGCCGTCCGTGAAATGTTGCCGCCGAAGCGCGTCACCTGGGCGAGCAGGTATTCGCGCTCGAACACCTCGCGCGCGTCGCGCAGCGGCAGCTGCATGATCTCGCCGCCCTTCTCCCAGCGCAGCACCGACGGCGCATCCTCGCTGACGTCGTTGGGCAGCACATCGGCGCGGATCGGCGCGCCGCCGGCCGGCGCCAGGATCAGCAGCCGCTCGATGACATTGCGCAACTGCCGCACATTGCCCGGCCAGTCGTGGCCCTGGAGGGCGGCCAGCGTGTCCTCACCGATGGTGCGCGACGGCAGGCCGGTCGCGTCGGCTACACGGCGCAGAAGGTCGGTCGCGAGCTCGGGAATGTCCTCGCGCCGCTCGCTGAGCGGCGGCACGCGCAGCGACACCACGTTCAGGCGGTGGAAAAGCTCCTCGCGGAACGTGCCGGCTGCGATCTCGGCCTGGAGATCCCGCGCCGTGGAGGCCAGCGCGCGGACATCGACCTCGACCTTGGTCTTGCCACCGTCGCGCGCGAACGACTGCTCCTGCAGGACGCGGGCGAGCCGGCTCTGCAGCGGCAGCGGCAGGTCGGCGACTTCCTTGAGGAGCAGCGTGCCGCCATGCGCCATCTCGAACGCACCGGAGACGCGCAGCGCATCGCCGTCGGTTTCGCCGTCGGTGCCGAACAGCTCGATCTCCAGCCGCTCCGCCGGCATGGCCGAGCAGTTGACGATCACGAACGGGCCATCCGCCCGCTTCGACTCCTGGTGGATCAGGCGGGCGACCGTCTCCTTGCCCGACCCCGAGGCGCCGGCGATCAGCACGCGGCTGCCGGTGGGCGCCACCTTCTCGATCTGGCTGCGGACGTTCGCGGCATCGCTGGACGACCCGACGAACACCACCTCGCCGCCGGCACGGCGGCGCAACGCCACGTTTTCGCGCTTGAGGCGGTCGGCCTCGACGGCGCGGTCGACCACCAGCAACAGCCGGTCGGCCTTGAAGGGCTTCTCGACGAAGTCATAGGCGCCCGTCTTGATGGCCGACACGGCGGTGTCGATCGTGCCGTGGCCGCTGATCATCACCACCGGGACCGGCGGGTCCTCGCGGCGGATGACCTCGAGGAGCTGCAGGCCGTCGAGCTCGCTGCCCTGCAGCCAGACGTCGAGGATGACCAGTGCCGGACGGCGCTGGCGCACGGCATCGATCGCCTCGGTGCTGTTGTGCGCGCGGCGGGCGGTGTGACCCTCGTCTTCGAGGATTCCTGCGATCAGGGTGCAGATGTCGCGTTCGTCGTCGACGATCAGAATATCGTGGCCCATGTCACTTCATGCAGCC
>SCVT01000018.1 GCA_004296815.1 Reyranella sp.
GCATACGGACGAGATCCTTTCGGGTATCCTCGGACTGCCGGGCCACGAGATCGCCCGCTTGCACGACGAGAAGGTGGTGGGTGGGCCCAGATAGGATACTGATCGCCGGCGGCGGTATCGGCGGCCTCGCCGCGGCACTGGCGCTCGCCCAGAAAGGCGTCTCCTCGCTGGTGCTCGAGAAGGCCCACAGGCTCGGCGAGATCGGCGCCGGCATCCAGCTCGGGCCCAACGCCTTCCACTGCTTCGATCGTCTCGGCGTCGGCGAGGCCGCGCGTGGCATGGCCGTCTACATCGACCAGCTCCGCCTGATGGATGCCGTCGCCGACGGCGAGATCTGCCACATCGATCTCAAGGACCGATTCCGCGCCCGCTTCAACAATCCCTATGCCGTCGTCCATCGCGGCGACCTGCACGGCGTGCTGCTGAAGGGCTGCCGGGACCATCCGCTGATCGACCTGCGCACCAGCGCCGAGGTCACGGGCTACGACCAGGACGGATCGAGCGTCAGCGCCAAGCTCGCCAACGGCGAGACGGTGAAGGGCGGCGCGCTGATCGGCGCCGACGGGCTCTGGTCGCATGTCCGCAGCCAGGTCGCGAACGACGGGCCGCCGCGCGTCTCGGGCCACACGACCTACCGCTCGGTGATCCCGACCGAGCTGATGCCGGAGGATCTGCGCTGGAACGCGGCGACCCTGTGGGCCGGACCGAAGTGTCACATCGTCCATTACCCGCTCTCGGGCTGGAAGGTGTTCAACCTCGTCGTCACCTATCACAACCATGCGCCCGAGCCGGTCGCCGGCAAGGCGGTCAGCGACGAGGAGGTACGCCGCGGCTTCACCCATGTCTGCGAGCGCGCACAGGCCATCATCCGTCACGGCAAGGACTGGCACATGTGGGTCCTGTGCGACCGCGACCCGATCGACAAGTGGGTCGACGGAAGGGTGGCGCTGCTGGGCGATGCCGCGCATCCCATGATGCAGTACATGGCGCAGGGCGCCTGCATGGCGATGGAGGATGCGGTCTGCCTCGCCGATGCACTGGGCAAGGCGGGCTCGCTGGAGGCGGGTCTTGCGGACTATCACGCCCGCCGCGTGTTGCGCACGGCGCGGGTCCAGCTCATGTCGCGCGCCATGGGCGACCACGTCTATCACCCCGACGGGCCGCACGCGGCGCTGCGCAATTCGCTGATGGGCGCCAAGAGCCAGGATCAGTGGCTCGACACGCTGCAGTGGCTGTACGGCGGCAACGGCCTCGACTAGGGCTGCTTTTTCCGTAGGATGCGGCCGGGGAGAACCCGCGCATGCGCCACGTCTTCTTCGTCCTTGCCTTGCTGTGCACCGCGCTGAGCGCGGGGCTTTTCTATGCCTTCTCGACCATCGTCATGCCGGGGCTCGACCTCGGCGGTGCTGCGTCGGCGATCCACTCGATGCAGGGCATGAACACCATCGTCCGCAATCCGCTTTTCGCCGCCGTGTTCTTCGGTGCGCTGGTGCTGCCGCTGCTGGCGGCGCTCGGCGCCCGCTCGGCCGGGCATCGCGGCGCGGCGCGCCTCGCCGTCCTGGCGGCAGTGATCCATGCCGCCGCGGTGATCGGCGTGACCTTGCAGGTCAACGTGCCGCTCAACGAGACCCTGGCCACGGTGGCCTCGAACGACCCGAACGCTTCGAACTTCTGGAAGGACTTCGCCATTCCGTGGACGGTGTGGAACCATGTCCGCACCGGCGGCGCGATCGCCGCCTTCCTGTGCCTGCTCGCCGCCTGGGCGACCGATCTGACGGCCGTCAGCCGCCGCACCTACGGCCTGCGATGAGCCGGTGGATCGTCCTGGCGTTCGCGCTGCTGGCCGTGGCCGCCTGTCAGTCGGCGCCCGGCGCCGACGGCGAATATGCGCGACCGGCGCGTGGCGGCTGGGACAATTTCCGCGCCTGAGCGCGGGCGGGATCGAATGATCCCGCCCGGTCTTGATCAGGTCTTGGGCGTCGGCGGGTTCGCGAGGATCTCGCCGCAGGCGCGCGCGACGTCGGAGTCGGCATCCTTCTTGCCCGGCATGGTGGCATAGCCGCTCTTGGCGACCACGTTGCCGCGATCCCAGGTGCTGGCCTTCGTGAGCTCGGCGATCTTGACGGCGGAATCGCTCTGCGCGCGGAACCGGTCAGCGCAGATCGGCGCGAGGGCGGCAACGACGGCGCTCTGCGCGGCACTGGCCGTGTCCTTGCGCGCGGTGCCGCCGGTCACCCAGCCACCCCAGCTGAAACCGATGATCATGCAGACGGCAGCGCCACCGGCGGCGCTCCAAATCAGGGACGAGATGTTCTTCGGCATTGCCATGGAAGTCCTTCCGGAGCCTGCATAAGGCCCCCTGTCTGTTGCGGACACGAAATTGCGCCGCGCGGGTTCGAAGCGAAGTCGAGCCGGGAAGGCCGGCCCTCGGGCCGGTCCATCGTGCGGTGCGCCTCGCGACTTGGGCGGGAGCACACGCATCTCTCAGCCATCGCAAGCCGTTGGCTTGGTGGGCGATGGTGATCGATGCGTACACGCTGCACCTGCCCGTGTCCAACGGGCAGGCGGCCGGTTCAGGCTAGGGCGCGGCCTTTCGCAGCTGCGCCGTGCGTGCCTGGTCGACGCTGCGGCCGTCGGCGGCGATCGCCACGGCATAGTCCTTCTCGGCGCTGCCCACGCTCACGATCCCGTCGCGCAAGTCTCGCAGCACGCGCGCCGGCTCGCGCGTCCGGGGATCGCCGTAGCCACCACCACCGGGGGAGAGCGCGCGATAGCTGCCGCGACCGTGCCGCTCGACGCCGTACTTGGGCGCCTGGATCTTGGTTCCGTTGGCCAACGTGAGGATCACCTCGCCGCCCGCGCCGGCCTTGCCGCCGGCGACGCCGAAGCTCGACGGCGAGCCGACGCCTTCGCCGCGGAAGGCATAGTCGGCCGGGGTGAACATCTCGACCTCGTAGTCGCAGCCCGCGCCGCCACGGAAGCGGCCGGCACCCGCCGTGTCGCAGCGCAGCTCCTGCTTCTTGAAGCGCACGGGATAGAGCTGCTCGTAGGTTTCGAGGTTGGGGAGCGTCAGCCCGCCTAAGGTGATCAAGTGGCCGATCAGGTGGAAGCCGTCGCGGCCCTCGACGCCGCCGCCCGCCGGCGCACCGGCCCACTGGTACATGACGTAACGGCTGCCATCGTCCTTCAGGCCGGCCGTCACCGCGTGCACCGCCTTCGACCAGCCGGCCGAGGCGCGCTCGGGCAGGGCCTGCGCCAGCGCCTTCCACAGCGCATGGATGATCTCGTGCGCCACGAACACGGTGTTCATGGTCATGGGCGCGGGCGCGCGTGCATTGACCAGCGTGCCCTCGGGCAGCCGGATCTCGACGCTGCGGAACGTGCCCTCGTTCTTCGGCAGGTCGGGCTCGAAGAAGGAGGCGAGCGACATGAACACCGCCGAGGTCGAGTTGGCGACCGAGCTGTTCTTGAAGCCGCGCACCTGCGGCGAGGTGCCGGCGAAGTCGACCACCAGCTTGCGGTCCTTCACGGTGAGGGTGACGGCGATGCGCGCATCGATCGTCTCGAAGCAGTCGCTGTCGACCGGCTCCTCGGCGCGCCACGTGCCCTCGGCCAGGCGGTCGATGCAGGTCTGGAAGCGGCGGTCGGCATGGGCCAGCACGCCCTCGAAGAACTCGTCGGCACGGGCCGCGCCCAGCTCTTCCACGAGCGCGGCCAGCCGCTCGGCGCCGATCTGCGTCGAGCCGATCATGGCGCGCAGGTCGCCATCCTGTGCCTCGGGCAGGCGCGTGTTCAGCATCAGGAGCCGCCACAGATCCTCACGCACCTTGCCGCGCTCGATCAGCTTCAGCACCGGGAGCCGGATGCCTTCGTGGAAGATCTCGGTCGCCGCCGAGTTGTAGGTGCCGGCCGCACCGCCGCCGATATCGGCCTGGTGGGCGCGGTTGCAGGCGA
>SCVT01000208.1 GCA_004296815.1 Reyranella sp.
GGGCAATGCCGCCATCACCATCCTGCCCTCGATGCAGGCGCTGCCCTTCGATCCGCTGAAGGACCTGACCACGATCTCGACCTCGCTGGTCATGCCCTCGGTGTTCGTGGTGAACAACGACCTGCCGGTGAAGTCGATCGCTGACCTGATCGCCTACGCCAAGGCCAATCCCGGCAAGCTCTCCTACGGCACGCCGGGTGTCGGCACACCGCAGCACATCGCGGGCGAGCTGTTCTGCCACCTGGCCGGCATCAAGATGGAGCACATCCCCTATCGCGGCGCCAACCTGACCGACGTGATGAGCGGCGTGGTGCCCGTCGGCATCCAGAACGCCGGCGCCGGCATGCCGCTGGTGCGCGACGGCCGCGTGCGCGGCATCGCGGTCACCTCGTTGAAGCGCGCCACGGCAGCGCCCGACCTGCCGACCTTGGCGGAGCAGGGCTTCCCGGGCTTCGAGGCGACCTCGTGGTTCGCGCTGCTGGGGCCGGCCAACCTGCCGAAGCCCATCGTCGACAAGGTGCGGGCGGAGTCGCTCAAGGTGCTGGCCGACATCGAATACAAGAAGCGCTTCGAGGCGATGGGCCTCGACCTCGTAGGCTCGACGCCCGAGGAGACACGCGCCGCTATTGCCGCCGACATCCCCAAATGGGCGAAGGTGATCAAGGACGCCGGCATCAAGACGGGGCAGTAGCGCCCCGATCGACCTCACCCTTTTAGACGCGCCCCTGCGGGGCGCTCCTCAGGGTGAGGACTTTGTTGTAAGATGGGCGCGCTCCCAAAAGGGGATCGCGCATGCCCGCCAGATCCATCCTCATGGCCATCGCGCTCAGCGCCTGGCTCGTCATCGGTATCCTGGTCTTCATCACCGTGGCCTATGTCGGCTTCATCGGCGTGGGCGTCGTGGGCCTGGTGCTGCTGTTCGTCTGCACGCTGGTCGAGCTCGACGCCGACCGGCCGGTCGGGACCGGCGGCGTCGTCACGCCGGGCTTCCTCGCGCGGCAGGTGGAGGTGGCGGCGGCGCAACGGCCGGAGGAGCGGGCCTCGTCGCTCGCGGAGCGGCTGCTGTCGCTGCAGTCCGTCCGCTTCTACAAGTATCTCGGCGCCGCGCTCGCCGTGTTCGGCATCGGCGGCTTCCTGCTCTTCCAGGTCTAGATCAGTACTCGACCGTCTCCCGGCCGTCGGGATGGATGGTGATCTTCTTCGGCACGCCCTGCGGCCGGGTGGGCGTCGCGTCGCGCGTGGCGTCGACCCTCCACGAGCCGTCGGGCCGCGGCTCGACCTTGCGCACCGTGTAGCCCTGGCTCTGAACGCGATCGCGCGCCAGCGACTGGGTGTTGGGCTGCGGCGCGGGCGGTGCCATGACCGGCGCGGCCTGGGGCAACGGCGGCGGCGGCGCGGCGCCGGGCGACATGGTCTCGGGCATGCGGCCGGCATTGCCGATCGAGCCCGGCGCCATCTGGGCGAGGGCCGCGGCAGGCAGCGCGAGCATGAGAAGAGTTGCAAACAGGGGCGGGCGCATATTGAGCATATGGGCACTCCTTTCCGGTCTGCTAAGAGGGACCGGGGGTAAAGGAATGAACGCTTACGGCGCGGGCTCGCGCAAGCTGCTTTCGGAACTGGTGGCGCATGGCAGCGCCGCGGCGCTGCCCAAGGTGCTGGGACCGTTCAGCATCACCTGCATGGGGATCGGCGCGATCATCGGCGCCGGCATCTTCGTGCTGACCGGCACAGCGGCGGCGCTCTACGCGGGGCCGGCGGTGCTGGTGTCGTTCATACTCGCGGCCATCGCCTGCGCCTTCGTGGGCCTCTGCTACGCCGAGCTGGCGGCGCTGATCCCGGTGGCCGGCAGCACCTACACCTATACCTACGCGAGCCTGGGCCGGCTGGCGGCCTGGCTGGTCGGCTGGAACCTGGTGCTGGAATATTCGATCGGTTCGGCCGCGGTGGCGGTGGGCTGGTCGGGCTACTTCACCGGCGCGCTCGCGAGCATGGGCATCACCGTGCCGCCGCAGCTCGCGGCCTCGACGGGCACGCTCGTGAAGCTCGCCGACGGAACGACCGCCCGGGCGTTCGCCGACCTGCCGGCGGTCGGCATCGTGGCGCTGCTGACGTTGCTGCTGATCCTCGGCACGCGCGAGTCGGCGCGCACCAACAACATCATGGTCGCGGTGAAGCTCGTCGTCGTGCTGGCCTTCATCGCGTTCGGCGCCGGCCATGTCGTGACGGCGAACTGGCAGCCGTTCGTGCCGCCCAACAACGGCACGTTCGGCTCGTTCGGCTGGAGCGGCGTGCTGCACGGCGCATCGGTCGTGTTCTTCACCTATATCGGCTTCGACGCGGTCTCCAACTGCGCGCAGGAAGCCAAGCGCCCGCAGCGCGACATGCCGCTCGGCATCCTGGGCTCGCTCGCGATCTCGACGGTGCTCTACGTCGCCGTCGCCGCGGTCCTGGTGGGGATCGTGCCCTACCAGCAACTCAACGTGCCGGCGCCGATCGGCCTCGCCGTCGAGCGCATCGGGGTGCCCTGGCTTACCTTCCTGATCGAGGCCGGCGCGCTGTTCGGCATCACGACGGCGATCCTGGTGCTGCTCTACGGGCAGAGCCGCATCTTCGCGATCATGGCGCAGGACCGGCTGATGCCGCCGCTGTTCGCCAAGCTGCATCCCCGGCTTCAGACGCCGTGGGCCAGCCAGCTGATGATCGGAGTCGTGGTGGCGGCCGTCGCCGCGGTCGTGCCGATCGCAACGCTCGGCGAGCTGGTGGGCGTGGGCACGCTGTTCGCGTTCATCATGGTGTGCGTGGCGGTGTGGCGGCTGCGCGCCCTCGAGCCGCACGCGCACCGGCCGTTCCGCGTGCCCCTGGTGCCCCTGGTGCCGGTGCTGGGCATCCTGTCGTGCATCGGCCTGATGATCGGCCTGTCGCCGCTCACCTGGACGCGTCTGGTCCTGTGGGTGGCGATCGGGGTCGCGATCTATTTCGCGTTCGGACGTGGGAAGGGGAGAGCACAATGACGAACACCGCACTGGCGCTGGTCCTGTTCATCGCCTGGACGCTCGCGCTACTCGTGCTGATGGAGGCGATCCGCTGCTGGCTGGTGCTCAGCAAGCAGGTGCCGGCCAACGGCTTCCGCCCCGACAACGACAATCTCGCGCCGTTCATGCAGCGGCTGGCGCGCGCCCATCTCAATTGCCTCGAGGGGCTGCCGGTGTTCGGCGGGTTGATGGTGGTGGCGCTGCTGCTGTCGAAGGGCGCGGTGACGGACGGGCTGGCGCTCTGGTTGGTGGCGGCACGCGTGGTGCAGTCGACGATCCACCTCGCCTCGCTCGGCGTCGTGGCGGTGAACGCCCGCTTCGCGGCCTTCGCCGTGCAGATCGCGATCGCGATCTATTGGGTGTGGAAGCTGCTGGCCTGAGAGCCGGACACGGCGAACGGGACGCCCCACGAGGGCAGGGCGCCCCGCCCAACCGCAATCAGCAGAGTGTGGCTTCTACTGTTCGCGGATGTTGCCCGCGGCGTCGATGGTCACGGCGACCTCGACGTTGTTTCTCATGGCCTTGCCGGTCCAGTTGCCGGCGGGATCGCGCGTCAGCGTGCGGACGCCGCTGTAGCCCCGCTCCTGCAGCTGGGCCTTCACGGCCGCTTCGGCCGCCGACGGGTTCTGGGAGTTGCCCGGCAGGTTGGTGTTGGGGTTGCTGGTCTGGCCCGGCATGGAATTCTGGTCGCGGCCCATCGGGGTGCTGGGCTGCATGGTCTGTGCGTGCGCGACGCCTGCAGCCAGGATCAGCGCAGCGGTGGTCGCCAGAAGGGTGGTTTTCATCGTCGTCCTCCGTTGTTGGTTCACGTTCGGGGGGCGGGCTGTGTGGGATGAACGCCACGGCGCGGAAAGCCGTTGCATGAAAAGCACGACGCGGAAATTCCATTAAAACGTCATGAAGCGGGGCTTGTCAGAAGCCCGCGACGCCACGCTTCCTGAAATCGTCGGCGACGGATTTCTGCAAGGCGCTGGCCGCCGTCATGTCGGCTTTCGCACCGATCGAGTCCCCCTTGCTCTGGCGGGCGATGCCGCGGCCGTAGAGCGCGACGGGCGACTTCGGGTTGGCGCGCAGCGCGCCGTCATAGTCGAGGAGGGCCGCGTCGGCGCGGCCGAGCTTCAGGTGGGCGAAGCCGCGCGCCTCCAGCGACTCAGCATCGCCCGGCAGCAAAGCGAGCGCGCGGTCGAGGTCGGCGACGGCCTGCTGGTACTGGCCGAGGTCGGTGCGGGCGAGCCCGCGATTGAAGAGCGCGCCGGCATAATCGGGACGCAGCGCCAGCGCGCTGTCGAAATCCTCGACGGCGCGGTCGGGGTAACCCTTGCGTCGCCAGGCGCTGCCGCGATTGTTGAAGACGTCGGCGGAGGGGCGGAGTCGCAGCGCCTGGCCGTAGTCGGAGAGGGCGCGGTCGAGCAGGCCGCGGGAGGCGAAGGCGATGCCGCGATTGTAGAAGGCGGCGCCGGTGTCGCGAGGGTTCTCACGCGCCCATTGGATGACGGCGGTGCAGCCGCGGATGGTCTGGTCGTCAGTGGCCTGGCCGTAGCACCAGTCGCTGAGCTGGGCATAGCCCTGCGCCTTCGCCGCAGGTGCCCAAGTGAGCAAGGCGGCGAGCGCGACCATGACTACCGATGCGAGCTTCCCCAAGTGCATCGTCTTCCCCCGCGTGCAGTGTAGCCGGGGATCGGGGTTGACGCACGGCCGTTCAGTGGCACTGATATTGCTTCTTGCTGGTCGGGTTAACGGGAAAGGGGCGCTCCATGTCTTCTTCAACGTTGTCTGGTTCGGCGTTCAGGGGCGCCGGATTGGCGGCACTCGCGATCACACTCGCCACGGCAGTGCCGGCGGCGGCGCAGGACAAGGTGAGGTTCCAGACCGACTGGATCCCGTCCGGCGAGCACGCGATGTACTACGGTGCCTGGGGCAAGGGCATCTACGCCAAGCACGGCATCGACATCACCATCACCCGCGGCTACGGCTCGGGCGACACGGTGACCAAGCTGGCGGCCGGCGCCTCCGATTTCGGCGTGGCCGATATCGCCGCCGTCATGACGGCCAAGGCGCGCACCGGCGTGCCGATCAAGACCATCGCCGTGCTCTACAACGAATCGCCGCATTCGCTGTTCGTGCTCAAGAGCTCGGGCATCAAGGACTTCAAGGGACTCGAGGGCAAGAAGATCGGCATCACGCCGGGCAACAGCCACCGCTTCTACTTCCCCGAGGTCGCGAAGAAGGCGGGCACCGACCCCAACAAGCTGATCTGGACCAACATGGACGGCGCGGCGATGGCCGCGCAGCTCATCGCCAAGAACCTCGACGCGGCGCCGTTCTATTCGATCCACTCCTATTACATCAACAAGGCCGCGGTGAAGGCGGGCGAGGAGATCGTGGTGCTGCCATTCGTGGCGGTGGGCTTCAAGATCTACGCCGCGACGCTCATCACCTCCGACAAGATGATGACGGAGAAGCCCGATCTCGTGAAACGCTTCCTGGCCGCCAACAAGGAGGCCTTCGAGTGGGCCAAGGCCAATCCCGAGGAGGCCTGCACCTTGCACGTTCAGCGCTTCCCCGAGGTCGCGCTCGACGACTGCATGGGCAGCGTGAAGGCGGTCATGGAGTTCGTGTTCAACGACCACAGCAAGCAGTACGGCTGGGGCAAGGAGAGCCCGGACCGGCTGAAGTTCTCGTGGGAGACGATCCAGTCGGCCAACGAGCTGAAGCCCGACTTCGACTACAAGA
>SCVT01000209.1 GCA_004296815.1 Reyranella sp.
GCTCTTCCGATCTGGCTCCGGCCAGTGTGCCCGCCGGTCTTGCTGCAACCTACCGGCCGGCTGACCGTTACGGCTTCTTCGACCGCGCCGGGGCTCGCATCCGTTGCGCGTGGTGGAACGCCGTGGGAACGCCCGGCACCAAGCCCCGGGGCACCGTCGTCCTCCTGACCGGCCGCGGCGAGTTCATCGAGAAGTACGCCACCGAGGTGGTGGGCGAGCTATTGGGGCGTGGCTATACGGTGGCCGCTATGGATTGGCGCGGACAGGGCCTGTCGGACCGGCCGCTGGCCGATCGCGGCAAGGGCCATATCGACAACTTCACGACCTACATGGCCGACGTCCGGATGTTCCTGGACACCATCGTGGCGCCCGACGCCCCGCGGCCCGTGATGGCGCTCTGCCATTCCATGGGCGGGCACATCCTGATGCGGGACCTGGCTGAGAACGGACCGGGACCGATCGAGGCGGCCCTCTTCGTGTCGCCCATGACCGGCCTCTACCGGGAGGCCATGCTGCGGTCCGTCCTGATGGTCATGCCGGAGGTCCCGGTGGTCGAGGACCGCTACCTGTTCGGGACGGGGCCGTTCATCCTGCTGGCCCGGCAGTTCAACTCCAACTTCGTCACCCACGACGAGCGCCGCTATCGCTTCACCGACGACTGGTTCACGGCCGACCCCCGCCTCTCGCTGGGCGGCCCGACGCTGGGATGGGCCCGCCAGGCCATCCGGTCGATGGCCAAGGCCCAGGCGCCAGGCTACCTGGAGCGGATCGACATCCCCCTGCTCCTGATCACGGCGGGCGAGGACCGGCTGATCGATCCCAAGACCCATGCCCCGATCGTGGCCCGCCTGCGCCATGGCGAGCATTTCACCATCGCCCATGCCCGCCACGAGATCATGATGGAGACGGACGACATCAGGGCCCTGTTCTGGGAGGCCTTCGACCGTCTGGCGAAGGGCGTGTTGGGCTGACATGAGCGAAACCGAGATGCTGGTGATCGCCGGCGCCTTCCTGGTGGCCGGCGTCGCCAAGGGTGCCATCGGCATCGGCCTGCCGCCGATCTCGGTCGGCCTGATGACGCTCGCCATCCCGTTGGGCGACGCGCTGGCGATCATGGCCATCCCGACGCTCACGACGAACATCTGGCAGGCGATCTACGGCACCGGCCTCAAGCGCATGGTGAAGCGGTTCTGGACGCTCGCCGTCGCCGCGATGGTCACGGTGCTCATCGTGGCGGCGACACTCGGCCAGCTCGGCTCGCCGATGGCGACGGCGTGGCTGGGCGTCCTCCTGGTCGCCTACTCGATCCTGGCGCTGGTCGCCTGGCGGCCGCACGTGCCGTTGCATGCGGAGCGCTGGGCCAATCCGCTGGCGGGCATCGCCACCGGCTTCGTCACCGGCATCACCGGCATCGCCGCCATCCCCTTCCTGCCCTACATGCAGTCGATCGAGATCCAGAAGGACGATCTCGTGCAGGCGCTGGGCATCCTGTTCATCGCCATCACCGCGGCCCTCACGGTCGCGCTGGCGCGGCAGGGCGCGTTCGACCTGGCCAACGTCATCGGCGGATTTGCAGCCGTCGTGCCGACATCGATCGGCGTCTGGATCGGCCAGAAGTCGCGCAATGCCATGTCGCCAGAGATGTTCCGCCGCATCTTCCTCGCGGGCCTGCTTGGCATCGGGCTGCACATGGCGCGTGGCTTGCTGTAGGGTCGAGCCATGTCACTGCCCGCCTTCAAGGTCACGATCTGCGGCATTCCCGAGCTGCCGCAACACTGCGCGACCAACGTCAGCCACGTCCTCTCGATCATCGACACGCACGAGCCGCGGCCGCCCGCGCTCGACGGCTTCTCCAGGATCGAGCACGAGTTGATCCGCTTCGACGACGTCGTCGCCGAGTATCCCGGCTTCGAGGCCTGCACACAGCAGCACATCGAGAAGGTGCTGGCGTTCGGCGAGCGCCTCCATGCGAAGCCCGAGAGCCATGTGCTGGTCCATTGCCATGCCGGCATCTCGCGCTCGACCGCGGCCGCAGCGATCCTGATGTCGCAGAACGCGCCCGGCCACGAGGAGCAGGCCTTCCTGAAGCTGCTCGAGCTGCGCAAGCACGGCTGGCCGAACACGCGCATGGTCGAGTTCGCCGACACGCTGCTGAAGCGCGACGGCGCGATGCTGCGGGGGCTGGTGGCCTACCGCAAGGCGCTGCTCCAGGTGAAGCCGCACCTCACGGAAGTCATCCGCAACATCGGCCGCGGCCACGAGATCCCGGCCTAGGCCGCCCGCCCCGCTCAGGCGGGATGGAAGACCAGCGTCCGCACCTCGATGCTCTCGCGCGGCGGCGCATCGGCCGGCGCCGTCGGGTCGCTGAAGGCGCTGTGCGGCGTGTAGCGCGCCGGCACACCGGCCGCGGTATCGCAGCACTTCAGCAGCAGCGCCTCGTCGGTCCGCATGCGCGGCACGTAGTACCAGCGGTGCGCTGGATTGAACTTCACCGAATAGGTCTCGCCGACCCGGTGCGGGTAGACGAGGTCCGACGGCACCAGATCCTTGAAGTCGATCGACGTGGCGTCGCAGACGGCCAGCGGCGAATCGAGCAGCGGCCCCTTGATCGGACGCCACAGGTTGATCACCTGCACGCGGCCCTTCAGCAGCTCGTCGGCCTCATCGGGCAGCAGGTCACGCACCCGCTGCGGGCCCGACTTCGCCGTGTGGTCGATGTGGACGCGGCGCACCGGCTGGCGCGGCGCATCGGCCTGCGTCTCGGCATCGGGCACGCGACGGCGCGTCGTATGGTCGAAGATGTGGACGCGCGAGGCGCCGGTCGCCGCCTTCACGACGGCCTCGACCTCGGGGTAGTAGACGCGGCGAACCTCCTCATCGTCGAAGAAGTCCTTCACGGCGCTCTTGTGCTGCAGCAGTGCGAAGCCGTTGGCGTCGAGTGACACGCTACCGGCGATCGGGCGAGCATCGCGGATGCGGACGGCATGGGCCGCGTGCTCGGCGTTGCTGCGCGGGATGCCGGCCGGCGGCTCGAACGTGTAGTTGCGCGGCCGCTCGTCCATCGGCACGAGGTAGTTCATGTCGGCAACGACATGCGAAAGGTTGGCGAGAATCTCGGTGTGTTCCTGAAGCGTCATGGGGCAAGACCTCCGAATGCTGTTCGGATGATCTTGGCCCTGCCTCTCAGCCGCACCATGGAGAAGAAGTGCGGCGATCCATGAAGAGAGGTTATCCGAAAAGAAAACCTCTTCTGTTGCGCCTCGGGTGCGCAGCAGGTTCGCGTCGTCTCAGCGTCCCTTCATCGGCAGGCCGCCGAGATGGGTACCGGCATCGACAATCAGGAACTCGCCCGTGATGTTGCTGGCACTGGTGAGGAAGAAGATGGCGGCCTCGGCCATCTGCTCCGGCGTACCGGCCTGGCGGAGCGGCGTCGTCTGCTCCTGCGCGTTCTTGAGCTTCTCGTAGTCGGCCTCGCCCAGTGCACCGAGCAGCCAGCGGGTCTGGATGAAGCCGGGGCATACCGTGTTGACGCGCACCGCCGGCCCGAACCAGCGCGCGAGCGAAAGCGTCAGCGTGTTCAGCGCGCCCTTCGAGGCGGCATAGGGAATGGAGGTGCCGACGCCCATCACACCCGCGATCGAGGAGATGTTCACGATCGAGCCGCGATCGCCCTTCTCGTCCCACTGCTTCTTCATCGTCGGATAGACGGCGCGGCTCATCATGTAGGGGCCGGTGACGTTGACGCGCATGATGCGGTCAAAGTCCTCGGGCGTGACGCCCTCGAGGTCGCCCTGGCTCTGGAACTTGGTGGTGCCGGCGTTGTTGATCAGGCCGTCGATGCGGCCCCACTTCTTCATCGTCTCGGCGGCGAGCTTGCGGCAGTCGGCGTCCTGGCCCATGTCGGCCTGCACGAGGATCGCCTCGACGCCCTTCGCCTTCACGGCCGCGTAGGTCTCGTCGGCTTCCTTCTTGCTCTTGGTGTAGTTGATGACGACGTTCCAGCCGCGGCCCGCCAGGTCGACCGCGCAGGCAGCGCCCAGTCCGGTGGCCGAGCCCGTCACGATCGCCACCTTGTTCGTCTTCGCCATGTCGTTTTCTCCCGATATCTCGCGGCACCCTTCATAGGCTAGGATGCCGGCCCATGGCAGACCAGTTTTCGATGAAGAACCGCGTGGTGTTGCTGACCGGGGCCTCGCGCGGCCTCGGGCGCGACATGGCGCTGACCCTGGCAGGCGCCGGGGCCACCGTGCTCTGCGCGGGCCGCACAGTGAAAGAGCTCGAGGCGACGGCCAGGGCCATCACCCGCAAGGGCGGCAAGGCGCATGTCGTGCCGCTCGACATCACCGACGAGGACGCGGTGAAGGCCCAGGTCCGGGCGATCATCCGCAAGCACCGGCGCATCGACGTGCTGGTGAACAACGCGGGCGTCATCCATCGCGAGAACATCGTCGACACCGCGACGGCCGATTTCCGCAAGGTGATCGAGACCGACCTGATCAGCCAGTTCGTCCTGGCGCGTGAGGTCGGCCGCCACATGCTGGCGCGGCAGTACGGCCGCATCGTCAACATCTCCTCCGTCATGGCGATCCTCGGGCGCGCCTCTGTGGCGGGCTACGTATCGGCCAAGCACGGGCTGGTCGGCCTCACCAAGAACCTCTCCGCCGAGTTCGGCCCGCACGTCACCGCCAACGCGATCGCGCCGGGCTACATCCGCACCGAGCTCAACGTCCCCTTGCAGAAGAACAAGGAGTTCACCGGCATGCTGGAGCGCCGCACCGCGGCCGGCCGCTGGGGCAACCCCGAGGACCTGCGCGGCGCGCTGCTGCTGCTCGCCTCCGACGCCGGCGCCTTCATCACGGGCCATACGCTGGTCGTCGACGGCGGCCTGACCACGATCCTCGCCTGACATGACCGGCATCCCGCGCTGGGTCTTGTTGCTGCTGGCAGCGGCGCTGGTGCTCTACGGCGTCGCCGTCTCGCAGGGCTGGTTGCGCGATCCCTCGCTCGCCAAAGCCGACTATATCGGCACGATCGACGTCTCGGTCGACGACGCCAAGCTCTACCGCGCCGTGCCCTTCGAATGGCAGGTGACCAGCGCTGCGGGGAGCTTCAAGGGGACCGACACCGCCCATATCCGTATCGATCCGTCGGCGGAACGGACGGTGATGTGCGGCTGGATCCTGCTCGACAAGGCCGGCGCCTCGATCCGTGCCACGCGCTGGCTCGCCGAGGCGCGCCTGCAGGTGGGCGACATCAAGGTCACCGCCCTCTTCATCGCGCCGGTCGACAAGAAGCCCGGCGACGGGCTGAACGCCGGTTGCCTGCGGCTCGACGAAGGCATCAAGCCTGCCGCCGACGCAGCGCTCAAACTCGAAGGCACGCCGGTGCGCGAATAGTCCCGGAGAGAGTCGAATGCTTCCCAGACAAGGTGTGACCCAGGACCTCGCGCGCTTCGTCGTCGAGACGAAATGGCAGGACCTTCCCGAGCAGGCCCGCCACGAGGCCAAGCGTGCCCTGCTCAACTTCTTCGCCGTGGCGATCGCGGGCTGCCGCACCGAGCCGGTCGAGCTGGCGCTGCGGACCTTGGGTGAATTCTCGGGCGGCCGTCAGGCGTCCATCGTCGGCCGCAGCGAGCGCATCGATCCGCTGACGGCGGCGTTCCTCAACGCCGCCGGCGCCAATGTCTTCGACTATTGCGACACGCACCTGCCGACGGTGATCCATCCCACCGCGCCGGTGGCGCCCGCTCTGCTGGCGCTCTCGGAGATGCGCAAGGTGAGTGGCCCTGAGTTCCTGCTGGCCTTCGTGCTCGGCGTCGAGATCGAGTGTCGCGTCGGAAACGCGATCTCGCCCGGCCACTATCCCAAGGGCTGGCACATCACCTCGACCTGCGGCGTGTTCGGCTCGGCCACTGGTGCCGCCAAGCTGCTGGGCCTCGATGCGCAGAGGACCGTGTGGGCGCTGGGCAGTGCTGCGACGCAGTCCGCGGGCCTCTGCGAGTGCCTCGGCTGGCCGGCCAAGAGCGTCAGCGTGGGCAATGCCGCGCGCAACGGCCTCTTCTCCGCCCTGCTGGCCGAGAAGGGCTTCTCCGGTCCCGCCGAGCCGCTCGCCGGCGCCCAGGGCTTCCTCGCCGTCATGGGCGAGCCGCCGGACTGGGCGGCCCTGCTCGACGGACTGGGCAAGAGCTGGCAGGTGGCCAACAATTCGCTGAAGCCTTACCCGTCGGGCTTCGTGATCCACCCTCTGCTCGACCTGGCGCTGGACTGGCGTCGTGCCCATCCCGGCCTCGAGGTCGAGCGCGTTGACGTGCGCGGCAACCCGCTGCTGCTGCAGCGCGCCAATCGCGCCGAGATCGCCACCGGCCGTGAGGCACAGGTCAGCCTGCAGCATTGTGTGGCGGCGGCGCTGATCCTCGGCAAGGCAGGCCTCGACCAGCTCACCGACGCCTCGGTCGCCGATCCCAGGATCAAGGCGCTGCGCACGAAGTTCGCCTGCAAGGCCGATCCCGCCATCTCGACCATCGCGGCCGAGATGGACATCTGGACGACGGATGGCAGGAAGCACGCGCTCTCGACCAAGGCGGCGCGCGGCAGCGTCGCTAATCCGCTCAAGGACACCGAGATCGAGGCCAAGCTGCGCGACGAGGCAGCACGCTGGGAGCCCGGCCATGACGTCGGCAAGCTGATCGACGCTGTGTGGTCGCTCGAGAAGAGCGACGACGTCTCGACCCTGGTGGCGCTTACCCGCCCCTAGGGGACACCGTTGCGTCCATGATTGAGGAAGGCCGGCCGTAGCGTCAGCCTCTCATAGTACGCCTCGACCGACGGCAGCAACGGCTTGTCCATCGGCGTCAGCATCCAGCGATTGATCGACAGACCGATGGGAATGTCGGCAAGGGTGAAGGAGCAGCCCGCGATGTACGCGCCAGTCGTCGCGAGCTGTGCCTCGACGATGCCCGTCATGCGGTTCCATTCGCGGCGCGAGGACTCGATCTGCGCGGCATCAGCGAAAGCCGGGTTGCGTCGTACGACCGCCGAGAAGACGTAGCGCCAGGACGTGTTGAACTCCGTCGCCTGCCAGTCGATCCAGCGATCGACCTCGGCGCGCCGCCGCGGATCGCGCGGCAGCAGAGCTTCGGCCGCATGCTTGTTCGCGAGATAGCGGATGATCGTGTTGCTCTCCCACAGCACGAAATCGCCGTCGACGATCACCGGCACGAGGCCGTTGGGATTGGCTGCGAGTTCCGGCCCGTCGTCGGCGCGCCTGTAGGCGATGCCGATCTCCTCGCAGGCCCACAGGACCTTGCGCACGTTGATCGAGGTCGCCTTGCCGAGGATCCTCATTCGCCGCGCAGCCTCTCGATGATGCGGGCCACGATCTCCGAGGGCCCGCCCTCGACGTCGATGACCACCGGGTGCTCGGCGTCACCGGGCTCCTGCAGGGTCGCGAACTGGCTGTCGAGCAGGCCCACCGGCATGAAATGCTCGTGGCGCGCGGCCATGCGGTGCTGGATCAGCTCCCGCGAGCCGCGGAGATAGACCAGCGCCACCTCCGGCCGGCCGCCGACGATGATGTCGCGATAGGCACGCTTCAGCGCCGAGCAGGTGACGACACCCTTGTCGCCGTTCGCGCGCCAGCCGTCGATCTCCCCGGCGATCCGCTGCAGCCACGGCAACCGGTCGGCGTCGGTGAGCGGCGTGCCGCTCCGCATCTTCTCGACGTTGGAACGCGGATGGAGGTCGTCGCCCTCGAGGAACTTCGCTCCCAGGGCGCCTGCAAGCATGGCGGCCACGGTCGTCTTGCCGGAGCCGGACACGCCCATCACGACAATGATGGTCTTCATTGCCCCAGAGCTTATCATGAGCCTGAAACGGGGAAACGAACGGGAGAGCAGGATGCAGTTGGGCATGGTCGGTCTCGGACGCATGGGCGCCAACCTCGTGCGCCGGCTGGTGCGGCAGGGCCACGAATGCGTCGTCTTCGACCAGAACCCGGCCGCCGTTGCAGGCCTGGCCGACGAGCGCGTGCAGGGCGGCAGCGACCTCGCCGGCCTGGTCTCGAAGCTCTCCAAGCCCCGCGCGGTGTGGGTCATGCTGCCGGCCGGCGAGATCACCGAGCAGACCGTGGCCGAGCTCGGCCGGCTGCTGGAGCCCGGCGACACGATCATCGACGGCGGCAACGCCTTCTTCCAGGACGATGTGCGGCGCGCCAAGGAGATGAAGGCCAAGGGCATCCACTATCTCGACTGCGGCACCTCGGGCGGCGTCTGGGGGCTGGAGCGCGGCTACTGCCTGATGATCGGTGGCGACAAGCAAGCGGTCGACCGGCTCGACCCGATCTTCAGCGCCCTGGCGCCCGGCGAAGGCACGATCCCCAAGACGCCGCGGCGCGAGACGCGCGACCCGCGGGTCGAGCGCGGCTATCTCCATTGCGGGCCGAGCGGCGCTGGCCACTTCGTGAAGATGATCCACAACGGCATCGAGTACGGGATGATGCAGGCCTTCGCCGAGGGCTTCGAGATCCTGAAGAAGGCCTCGTCCGACCATATCCCCGAGGAACGGCGCTACCGGTTCGACCTCGCCGACGTGGCCGAGGTCTGGCGGCGCGGCAGCGTGGTCAGCTCCTGGCTGCTCGACCTCACCTCCTCCGCGCTGGCCGAGGATCCCGCGCTGTCGAAATACTCGGGCTTCGTGGAAGATTCCGGCGAGGGCCGCTGGACCATCAACACGGCCATCGAGGAGGCCGTGCCGGCCGACGTTCTCTCGGCCGCGCTCTACGCCCGCTTCCGCTCGCGCGACAAGGAAGGCACCGCCAACAAGCTCCTGTCGGCGATGCGCAACGCCTTCGGCGGCCACGTCGAGCCGAAGAAGTAGCTAGAGGAAGGACATCCCGCCGCTCAGGGCCACGGTCTGGCCGGTCATGTAGGCATTGCCGATCACCATCAGCACCGCCTGCGCGCATTCCTCCGACGTGCCGAAGCGGCCGAGGGGGATGCGGTCGGGCGACGAGGCGAGGCCCGAGCGCACCATGTCGGTCTCGATCAGCGACGGTGCTACGGCATTCACGGTGATGCCGTCTTTCACGACCCGCGCCGCGTAGCCGCGTGTCAGCCCCTCCATGCCGGCCTTCGAGGCGTTGTAGTGCGGGCCGATGCCGCCCGCCCCGCGCGCCGCACCGGAGGAGATGTTGACGATGCGGCCCCACTTGCGCTTGCGCATGCCCGGCAGCACTGCCCGGGTGCAAAGGAACGCCGACTTGAGATTGACCGCGATCGTCTGGTCGAACTCTTCCTCGGTGAGATCGTCGATCGAGCGGATGATCGCGAGGCCTGCGTTGTTCACCAGCACATCGACCGGCCCGAGCTTCTGCTCCACGGCGGCGACCATGCCAGCGACCGCCTTCCCGTCGGAAACGTCGGCCGCGACCGCCATCGCCTTGCCACCGGCCTTCTCGATCTCGGCCACGACGTCCGCGGCTTCCTTCGCGCGTTCGCGATAGTTCACCGCGACGGCCGCACCCTGCCCTGCAAGCGCCAGCGCCACCGCGCGGCCGATGCCGCGCGAGGCGCCGGTGACCAGCGCGACCTTGCCTTTCAGATCGGTCACGGCTCGTCCACGCCGAAGGCCTGGCGCATCGCCTTCACGCCTTCCTGGTGCGGCGTCCACATGCGGCCGCCGACCAGGCCGCCGTCGACCACGAGGTCATGGCCGTTGATGAAGGTCGAATCGTCGGAGGCGAGGAAGACCGCCGCCAGCGCGATGTCGTCGGTGATGCCGGCGCGAGGGATCGGCTGGTTCTTGGCCATGTTGGCCTTCATCGCCTCGGCGTACTTGTCGGCCTCGTTGGGCGGCAGGCCGAGCGCCTTGGCGAAGATGCCGGTGGCGATGCCACCCGGCGAGATCGAGTTCACGCGCACGTTCTTCTCGCCGAGCTGCATGGCGGCGCAGACGGTGAGGTGGTTCACGGCGGCCTTGGCCGCGCCGTAGATCATCGAGGTCGAGTAGCCGGCGCGACGGGCCGCCACGCTGCCATTGTTGATGATGCTGCCCGAGCCCTGCTTCATCATCAGCGGCGCGGCGTGCTTCATGCCGAGCATCACCGAGCGCACCAGCGTCGCCATGGCGGCGTCGAAACCCTCGACCGGCACCGTCTCGATACCGCCCACCGGGGCAGGACCGCCCGCATTGTTGAACAGGCAGTCGACCCGGCCCCACTTGGAGAGGCAGGTCTCGAACATCTTCTTCACATCGGCTTCCTGCGTGGCGTCGGCCGTCACGAAGATGCACTTGTCCTTGCCGAGCGCCTCCTCGAGCGACTTGCCGAGCTCGGCGCGGCGGCCGGTGGCCACGACCTTGGCTCCTTCCTTGACGAACAGCTCGACGGTGCGCCGGCCGATGCCGCTGGTGGCTCCCGTGACGATGGTGATCTTGCCGTCGAGCTTGCCCATGGATATCTCCCCTTTGCGTGGCGGGGATGATACACCAACGCCGGCAAGGAGAAGCGGATGACGGTGTTGGGAATCCTGGGCGGCAGCGGCGTTTACGACATCGCCGGTTTGAAAAACGCGACGTGGAAGCGGGTCGCCTCGCCCTTCGGCGAGACCTCCGACGAATTCCTGTTCGGCGTGCTGGACGGGCTCGATGTCGTGTTCGTGCCGCGCCACGGCCGCGGCCATGTGCATTCGCCGACCTCGATCAACTATCGCGCCAACGTCGACGCGCTGAAGCGGGTCGGCGTCACCGACATTCTCTCGCTGTCGGCCTGCGGCTCGCTGCGCGAGGACCTGCCGCCCGGCCACTTCGTGATCGTCGACCAGTTCATCGACCGCACCTTCGCCCGCGAGAAGAGCTTCTTCGGGGAAGGCCTGGTCGCGCACGTCTCGATGGCGCAGCCGACCTGCAACCGTCTCGCGCATGCCGCACACGACTGTGCGAAGGCAGCCGGCTTCCCGGTGAAGCTCGGCGGCACCTACATCGCGATGGAAGGCCCGCAATTCTCGAGCCTCGCGGAGTCGAAGCTCTACCGGAGCTGGGGCTGCGACGTGATCGGCATGACCAACATGCCGGAGGCCAAGCTCGCCCGCGAAGCCGAGATTTGCTACGTGACCGTCGCCATGGTCACCGACTTCGACTGCTGGCATCCCGACCACGACCATGTGCAGGTCGCCGACATCGTCCGCGTGCTGCTGGACAATGCCGAGAAGGCCAAGACCCTCGTCACCATGATCGCGCCGCGTCTCAAGGAGACGCGACCCGCACCCTGCCCGGCCGGCTGCGACCGCGCGCTGGAACACGCGCTGATCACCGCGCCGGCCGCGCGCTCCGCTGCACTCACCAAGAAGCTCGACGCTGTCGCCGGGCGCGTTCTGAACCGCTAGGTCAGATTTCTGGCGCCAGCCGGTGGGCGACGATCGACGCGTAGCGCGCGGCGACCGGCAGGAACGCCCCGAAGTCGAGATGGCTTTCCGCGCCCGCGAGGTCGCTGAGGCAGCGCACGTTCACGAAGGCAACGTCGTCACCGCTGTCGTCGGCCCACCGTTTGGCGACCTGAGCGACCGCGCCGCCCTCCATCTCGACCGCCTGCGCGCCGAACGTCGCACGCAGGCGTTGCCGGGTCCGCTCCGAGTTCACGAAGCCGTCGCCAGTGAGAATGCCGCCGAAATGGATGGCGGGCACACGCCGTCCGGCGCCAACCTTCTCCGGCAACGGCTCCAGCACCAGTCCCGCCAGCGCCGCCCGCAGACGTGCCACGAGCGGTTCGGTGACGGGGTAGCCCGGCGTCCAGACCTCGCCGCGGGACGGCCGGCTGCCGGGCTGGATGGTCTGGAAGCCGCTTTCCTTCTCCATGCCGAAATCGTGCTGCACGTGGCCGGTGCCGACCACGACATCGCCGACGCCCAGAGCCGGATCGAGGCCGCCGGCCACGCCGCAGAGCAGCAGCGCCCGGCAGCCGAAGCGGTCGAGCAGCAGGCTGGCGGCGACGCCGCCGTTCACCTTGCCCGCGCCGGACTCCACGAACACCGCCTCGCGGCCGGCGATGGCGGCGCGCCAGAAGGTGAAGCCGCCGATCCGCGTGGCGGCGCCGGAGCCGTCCGACAGGTGGGCAAGCTCCTCGGGAAGGGCCGATATGACGCCCAAAAGCCTGTTTGCCATGGTCGAATGGGCTATAAGGTCGCCGCCCCTAACTCAAACGAAATCCGTGCCCGCCTCCCTGCCCGACCATCACACTTTGCGTGACGCCTGCACCGCGCTGGCGGAAGCGGCGGCGCGCGAGATCATGCGCATCTATGCCGGCGACCTTGGCGTGCGCAGCAAAGAGGACAAGAGCCCGGTCACCGACGCCGACCATGCCGCCGAGGCGGTGATCGTCGCAGGCCTGCGCCAGCTCACGCCCGGCCTGGTCGTCGTCGCCGAGGAGGAGATGGCGGCAGGCCACGTGCCGAAGCTCGACGGCAGCCCGTTCTGGCTGGTCGACCCGCTCGACGGCACCAAGGAGTTCATCAAGAGGAACGGCGAGTTCACCGTGAACATCGCCCTGATCGAGGACGGCCGGCCGACGCTCGGCATCGTGCTGGCGCCCGCCACCGAGATCCTGTGGCGCGGCACGGCAGGCCTCGGCGCCGACAAGCGCGAGGGCACCGGCAGCTTCACACCGATCCGGACGCGCCCGGCTCCGGCCCACGGGTTCACGGCCTGCGCCAGCCGCAGCCACGCGATCTACAGCGACCTCGACATCTGGTTCCGCAACAACAACCTCACCGTGGCCGATCGTGTGCAGGCGGGCTCGTCGCTGAAGTTCTGCCTGATCGCCGAGGGCAAGGCCGACATCTACCCGCGCTTCGGCCCGACCAACGAGTGGGACACGGCCGCGGGCCAGGGCGTGCTCGAGGCGGCGGGCGGCGAGGTCGTGACGACCGACGGCCGCCCCCTTGGCTACGGCAAGCCCCGCTTCTCCAACCCGCACTTCATCGCGCGGACCAAGGACGCGCGATGACGCTCGCCGAGCCGACGGCGGAGACGGTCGCCGAGGCGGCCCGTCTCCTGCGCGACGGCAGGCTGGTCGCCTTCCCGACCGAGACGGTCTACGGGCTGGGCGGCGACGCCACCAACGAGCGCGCGGTCGCGGCGATCTTCGAGGCCAAGGGCCGGCCGCAGTTCAACCCGCTGATCAGCCACGTGCTCGATGCCGCGTCGGCGAAGGCCTTCGTGAAGTGGAACGACAACGCCGAGAAGCTCGCCGCCCGCTTCTGGCCGGGTCCGCTCACCCTCGTGCTGCCGCGCGCGGAGGGCTCGACGATCTCCCTGCTCGCCACGGCGGGTCTCGATACTGTGGCGATCCGCGCGCCCTCTCATCCAGTGGCACAAGCGCTGATCCGCGCCGCCGGCCGGCCCGTTGCCGCGCCCTCCGCAAATCGCAGCGGCGCCGTGAGCCCCACACGGGCCGAGCATGTGGCGGAGTCGCTGGGCGAGCGCGTGCCGATGATTCTCGACGGCGGGCCCTGCCTCGTGGGCGTCGAGTCGACGGTGCTCGACCTCTCGGGCAATCGTCCGACCCTGCTGCGGCCCGGCGGCGCCACGCGCGAGGCGATCGAGGCCGTGGTCGGCCCGATCGCGCTCAGCGATGCGATCCCGAGCGGCGAGTCGGCGCGCAAGTCGCCCGGCCAGCTCGCGAGCCACTACGCCCCGTCGCGGCCGGTCCGGCTGGAGGCGACCAGCGTCGGCCCCGATGAGGGCCTGCTGGCCTTCGGGCCCGAGGTGCCACAGGGCGCGATGCTTTCGTACAATCTCAGCCCCTCGGGCGACCTCGGCGAGGCCGCCGCCAACCTCTTCGCCATGCTGCGGGCGCTCGACCGGCCGGGCATCGGCCGCATCGCGGTCATGCCCATTCCGCAGGCGGGGCTCGGCCTTGCGATCAACGACAGGCTGCGCCGGGCCGCCGCGGATGACGGCACCGGGCAGCGCCGCTAATCTGGCGCGAAATCAGAGGAAACGATGCCCGATAACATCATTGCGCCCGTCATCCCAACCGCTCCCGTCACGTCTGCGATCCTGGACGCGCTGCGCGCCATCGTGGGCGACAAGGGCCTGATCCTCGACGACCAGGGCAAGCAGCCCTTCGTGACGGACTGGCGCGGCTCGACGGTCGGCAATGCCGCCGTCGTGGTCCGCCCGGCGACGGTCGAGGAAGTCTCCAAGGTCGTGAAGCTCTGCCACGACAACGGCATCGCGATCGTGCCGCAAGCCGGCAACACCGGCCTGATGGGCGGCGCCACGCCGTGGCCCTCGCACACCGGCATCGTCCTGTCGGTCGGCCGCATGAACAAGGTGCTGAGCCTCGATCCGGTCGGCTACTCGATGACGGTCGAGGCGGGCTGCATCCTGCAGACCCTGCAGGAGACCGCGGCCGGCCACGACCGCTTCCTGCCGCTCAGCCTCGGCGCCCAGGGCTCGTGCATGATCGGCGGCAACCTCTCGACCAACGCCGGCGGCGTGCAGGTGCTGCGCTACGGCAATGCCCGCAACCTGGTGATGGGCCTCGAGGTCGTGCTGCCCAACGGCGACATCTGGAACGGGCTGCGCTCGCTCAAGAAGGACAATACCGGCTACGACCTGAAGCACCTCTTCATGGGCGCCGAGGGCACGCTCGGCATCATCACCAAGGCGGTGCTGAAGCTGTGGCCCGCGCCGAAGGACGTCGCGACGGCCTGGCTCGCGATCCGAGATCCGCAAGCCGCCATCGAGATCCTCTCTGAGGCACATGCTGCGTCCGAGGACAATGTCGGCTCCTGCGAGCTGATGAGCCGCGCCTGCACCGACATGGTGCTACGTCACATCCCCGGCACGCAGGACCCGCTCAAGGCCGATACGCCCTGGTTCCTGCTGCTGGAATGGTCGTCGTCGCGGCCGCGCCAGGACGGCATGGAGGGCATGTCGGAGAAGATGGAGCAGTTCCTCGCCGACCAGATGGAGGCCGGCCGCGTGCTCGACGCCGTCATCGCCCAGAACGAGTCGCAGTCGCGCAACATGTGGGTGATCCGCGAGTCGGTGGCGCCGGCCTCGCGCGCCGAGGGCCCCGGCCTCAGCTACGACATCTCCGTCTCGATCTCCAAGATCCCCGAGTTCATCGAGAAGGGCATCAAGGCGTCGCTCGACATCCTGCCCTCGATCCGCCCCTACCCGCTCGGCCATATCGGCGACGGCAACCTGCACTTCTCCTTCATGGGCCCGAAGGGCATGGACCGGCAGACGCTCCATCAATACTCGCCGGCCATCACGCGCGCCGTGAATGACCTCGTCACCTCCATGGCGGGCTCGATCTCGGCCGAGCACGGCATCGGCATCGACAAGCTCGACGAGCTCGCGCACTACCGCAGCAAGATCGAGCTCGACACGATGCGCACCATCAAGCGCGCGCTCGACCCGAAGAACATCATGAACCCCGGCAAGGTGCTGCGCGTCTGATGGCCGATTTCGTCGAAAGACTGCGCACCATCGTCGGCGACAAGGGCCTGATCACCGACGACCAGGGCAAGCATCCCTACCTCACCGACTGGCGCGAGAACTATCTCGGCTCGGCGCTCGCCATCGTGCGGCCGGCCACCACCGAAGAAGTCTCCGCGGTCGTGAAGCTGTGCGCCGCCGAGAAGGTCGCGATCTGCCCGCAGGGCGGCAACACCGGCATGTCGGGCGGCGCCACGCCGCAGGAGAGCGGCCGCGAGATCGTGCTGTCGCTCACCCGCATGAACCGCATCCTCGAGATCGACAAGGTCGGCTACTCGATGACGGTCGAGGCGGGCGTGGTCCTCAAGACCATCCAGGAGACCGCGTCCGAACACGACCGCCTCTTCCCGCTGAGCCTCGGCGCCGAGGGGAGCTGCACGATCGGCGGCAACCTCTCGACCAATGCCGGCGGCGTACAGGTCCTGCACTACGGCAACGCCCGCAACCTGGTGATGGGCATCGAGGTCGTGCTGCCGAACGGCGACATCTGGAACGGCCTGCGCGCGCTCAAGAAGGACAATACCGGCTACGATTTGCGCGACCTTTACCTCGGTGCGGAAGGCACCTTGGGCATCATCACCAAGGCGGTGCTGAAGCTCTGGCCCAAGCCCAAGGACGTCGCGACCTCGTGGAACGCCGTGCCCTCGCCCGAGGCCGCCGTCGAGCTGCTGAGCGGTGCCTATGCCGCCTCCGAGGATAACGTCACCTCCTGCGAGCTGATGGGCCGGCAGGGACTGGAACTGGTCTTCAAGCACATCCCGGGCGCCACGGATCCGCTGGCCGACCGGCACGAATGGTACGTGCTGCTCGAATGGTCCTCGTCGCGCGCGCCACGCGAGGGCGCCAACCAGTCGGGCCTGCGCGAGAAGATGGAAGCCTATCTCGGCGAGGCGATGGAGAAGGGCCTCGTGCTCGACGCCGTGGTTGCCCAGAACGAGAGCCAGTCACGCGCCTTCTGGGCCTTGCGCGAAAACCACTCCGAGTCGCAGAAGAAGGAAGGCCCCTCGATCAAGCACGACATCTCGGTGGCCGTCAGCAAGCTGCCGACCTTCGTCACCGAAGGTCTGCTCGCGATGAAGAAGGCGCTGCCCGAGTGTCGCCCGGTGCCGTTCGGCCATGTCGGAGACGGCAACCTCCACTTCAACTGCCAGTCGCCACCGGGCTGGAGCAAGAAGCAGTTCATGGAGTACGGCGACGCGATCAGCGGCGCCATCTACGACCTCGTCACCAGCCACGGCGGCTCGATCTCGGCCGAGCACGGCATCGGCCGCATCAAGGTCGACGAGCTCACGCACTATCGCAGCCAGGTCGAGCTCGACACGATGCGCACGCTGAAGCGCGCCCTCGATCCCGACAACCTGATGAACCCGGGGAAAGTCGTCCGCGTCTAGGACGATGCCTCGTTCTTCACGCGCCTGTAGCGGAAGTCGCAGTGGCTGGCGCCCTGCATGAGGGTCTGCGTGCGCGTGAGCTCGGTGTCCGGCCCGAACCCCTCAGCGGTCGCGAAGTCGGACGTGCAGACCAGCAGGAAGCCCAGCTCCGGCTCGCCCAGCTCCTTGTAGAACTGGGCGTACTTGCAGGCCGTGACATCCATGTCGAACGCATCGGGTGATTGCCGCAGCACATCGTATTTCAGGGCATCGTCGCGGCCGTAGGTCCGGAACGCAGACGCCACGACCTTGCCGAGGTCCTGCTCGTTCTTGGCGCGCCAGAACGCCTCGCCGTACTGGCGGTAGACGTCGCCAAGCGCCTTGCGGACGATGCCGTTGGCTCGCGCCTCGCCCAGCTCGGCCTGCAGCGCCTTGACCAGCGGCACCAGCACCTGGGCCTGGATCTTGGCCTGCTCGATGACGGAAACGCTCACGGTTCGACCTCTAGTTTCGCGGGGTGCGATCGTTCGTGCGGTCGACGATCTCGTACTGCACGTCGATCACCTTGCGATCCTGACGCGCCGGCGGCTCGGGCGGCGGCTCCTTGCGGAACAGGTTCAGGATCCAGTTTTTGGCCTTGAAGCCCAGCAGCAGGACCAGCGCCACGGCGGCGACGCCCGCGATCACGGCGAAGCCCAGCACCGCCAGCACGACGAAGATGATCAGCGCCAGGATCGCCTGGATCCAGACACGCGCCGGCAGGCGGGACAGGACCTCGAAGAGACGTACGCGCTCGTTGTTCATGATGCCCAGCGCTTTTCGAAGTCCCAGACCTCGGAGAAGCCCATCAGGCCGTGGACGTCCCCGTATTGCGGATTGCCGTCGCCCACGCTGGTGCCGGCCTCCTTGAGATGAGCGAACGAGCGCCGCATCGCCTCGGCCGCGACCGTGAGGCCGAGCACGGGATAGATCGCGACGTCGAAGCCCCACTTCTTCAGGCGGCCGACCTCGGCGCGCGGCGTCTTGCCGAACTCGACCATGTTGGCGAGCAGCGGCTTGTCGATCTCGCGGCCGATACGCTCGAGTTCCTCCTCGCTCTCCGGCGATTCGACGAACAGGATGTCGGCGCCGGCCTCGGCGTAGAGGCGCGCGCGGCGCAGCGCCTCGTCGAGCCCGTGCGCGGTGCGCGCGTCGGTGCGCGCCACGATCAACGTCTCGGCATGGCGGCGCGCCTCGGCGGCCACCTTGATCTTGAGCACCATGTCCTCGGCCGGCACGACGCGGCGGCCGGGCGTGTGGCCGCACTTCTTGGGCATCTCCTGATCCTCGATCTGGATCGCGGCGACGCCGGCGGCCTCATAGCCGCGGATCGTACGCTGGACGTTCAGCAGCCCGCCATAGCCCGTGTCGGCGTCGGCGATCAGCGGCGTCTCGGTGACGGAGCAGATCATCTCGGCGCGGCCCAGCATGTCGGAATAGGTCGCGAGCCCGGCATCGGGCAGGCCGAGCATCGACGCGGTGGCGCCGTAGCCCGTCATGTAGAGCGCCGGGAAGCCCATGCGGTCTGCCACGCGCGCCGATATGCCGTCGTAGATGCCGGGCGCCAGGATGAACTCGCCTCTGGCGATGAGATCGCGCAGCTTCGCTGCCTTCGGATTGCCTGCCATGTCCCTCTCCTCGCGCGGAAACATGACCGAGTTGTGTCCGCCGAGCCAGTCTTCCGGGCCAGCCTTCCCAAACGAAAACGGCCGGCGGTTGTGACCGCCGGCCGCTCGTGGAAACGTCGCGGAAACTAGACCGAGACCGGCTTCAGTTCCTGCGAGCCCGCCGACTTGCAGAAAGTCGTGGTCTCGGTCGTGGTCTGGCCGTTCTTGGTCGCCGTCAGCTCGATCGGGCGGCAGGTGCTGCCGTCGGCGCGCTGCGTGGCCGGGGCGACCGGCTTGGCGGCGACGACCGTCGGCGGAGCCGCCGAGGACGAGGACGACGAGGTCTTGGTCGGCTCGACCGTGTAGGAGGTCGGCACGTTGGTCTCGGCCACGAAGGCGCTCTGGGTCGCCTCGGCGAGACGACGACGCTCCTGGTCGTCCAGCGCCTTGCCGACGAGGTTGCCCGCCAGCGCGCCGACCAGCGCGCCGCCGACGACGCCGCCCCACGATCCGAAGGCGAGGCCGCCCACGGCGCCGCCGACCACCGCGCCCATGGCGGTTCCGGTCGCCTGATTGGTAGGCTGGCCGCGATCGTTCGTCATGCAGCCGGTCGCGAGGCCGATTGCCGCGATCACGCCGATTACGCGAATCGCGATCTTACGTACCGAACGCGGAGCGAAATCGGCAGTAAAGGCAGTCATCTGGTGCACCTCCGTTTGTACTCTGGGACCGTCACTCTACCCCAAAGCGACTGTTTACTGCCACGGGCATCGTCTTCAGCGTCTGCGTAGGATCTGGGGGCATCGCACGAGGCCAGCACCAGTCCGGCCCGCACCATCACCAGCGCAAGGTCGTCGCGGTCCGAATCGGGGATGTCGGCCAGCGGCTCCTTGGCGTTGCGCTTGGTGATCAGGCAGCGATAGAGCGGCGTGCCGTCGGTCAGGCGGTCGGTCTGCCGGCAGCGCAGGTTGCGCGGCTGGGCGGCCAGCGCGTCGGCCGCCACCTTGTTCAGTGCCGGATCGTCGACGATGTCGACACCCTGCAGGCGGATCTCGCCCGGCCTGTCCTTCAGCCCGACCATCATCAGCGTCTTGCCGAACTGCGCGAAGTTGCCGGTGACGAACTCGGTGGCCTTGCGGGCATCCTCGACGGCCTTGCGCCTCAGCGCCTCGGCTTCCTCGGCGCGGCGCTTCTCGTCCTCGGCCTGCTTCTGCTTGTCGGCCTGCTCGGCGGCCTGCCGCTGGCGCTCGTCCTCGACCGCCTTGCGGCGGATGGCTTCCTGCTCTTCTTGCTTCTGCTTCTCCGCCTGTGCGGCGCGGGCCTTGGCGTCCTGCTCGGCCCTCTCGGCGCGGAGCTTCTCGGCCTCTTCCTCGGCCTTGCGCTTGGCCTCGTGGGCCTCCTCAGCCGCCGCGCGCGCCTTCACCATCTCCGGATCGGGGCCGCGCGTGGCCATCGCGTAGTAGCCACCACCACCGAGGGCCAGCAGCACCACGGCGGCGATCGCCATCCACAGGCCGGTCCGCTTTTTCTCAGCCGGCGGCGGCGCCGACATCGTCGCGGCGCCGAGAACGGAGACGCGGCCGGGCGGCGCGTCGTCGCCCTTGCCCATGACGACCGTCGCGCCGGGCTCCGGCGCCGAGGTCATGCCGAGGATCGGACGCCAGCCCGCGATGGACTGTGGCCGGTCGCGCGCGGCGACCGTGAGGCCGGCGTCGATACCGGCCAGCAGGCCCGGCGAGAAACCGGCGGGCGCCAGCTTACCCAGCGGCTCGTAGCCGTCTTCCAGCATACGGTCGAAGGCATTGGGCGGCGTCTTGGCGGTGATCGCGTGATACATCGTGGCAGCCAGGCCATAGATGTCGGTCCACGGCCCCTGCTTGGCCGAGGTCATCTGCTCGGCGGCGGCATAGCCCGGCGTGAAGATCGCCGTCATCGCCGCCGTGCGCCCGACCATGGCCGCGCGCGACGCGCCGAAGTCGATCAGTGTCGGATTGCCGGCGGCATCGAGCAGGATGTTGGCCGGCTTGATGTCGCGATGCAGGAAGCCCGCGGCATGCACCTGCTCCAGACCGTCGAGCAGCGGCCACAGGATACGGTCGACCTCCTCGGGCTTCAGCCTGCCGTCGCCGTTGATGCGATCCTCGAGCGTGCGGCCGCTCAGCAGCTCCATCACGATGTAGGCGGTGCCATTGGCTTCGAGGAAGTCGAAGACATGCACGATCGCCGGAACGCGATGCAGGCTCGCGAGCGTGCGGCCCTCGGTGACGAAGCGGTCGCGGCCCCAGCCGAAATCGTCGGCCATCTTGGTGGTGCGCGGCAGCACCGTGGCGCCGTCCTGGCGGACCGCCAGTGCCGACGGCAGGTATTCCTTGATCGCGACCTCGCGGCCGAGCTGCACGTCGCGGGCGCGATAGGTGATGCCGAAACCGCCCTGCCCCAGCACGGAGACGATCTCGTAGCGCCCGATCGTCTGACCGGGCTTCAGCGCGACATAGTCGACCTCGGGCGGCGGGCCACCGGCGATGTGCGTGGGTTCGTTCATGGGCGCCGCACCGTCAGGTGTGGTGCACGACCAGCTCGACGTCGCCGAGCCGGAGCTTGGAGCCCGCCTGCAGGGCGACCGGCGCACCGGCCTTGAGGGCCGCGCCGTTGACCGCCGTGCCGTTGGTCGAGCCGAGATCCTCGACCTGCAGCGCCTCGCCGGCGAGGCTGAGCTTGGCGTGCCGCCGCGACACCGTCGGATGCGGCACGACGAGCTCGCACTGGTCGGCGGCGCGGCCAATGAACATGCCCTGCGGCTGGCCGACCAGCTTCTCGAGCTGCACCTCGAACACGTGCTTGCGACCGGCCGAGTCCGGCCCTTCGAAACGCAGGGTGATCTGCGGCACCATGCGCGTCGTCGTGCCGGGTGCCGTCCTGGCGTGGCGGACGTGATAGACCTGCACCGAGCGGCTGACGTTCTTGAGCTGGT
>SCVT01000210.1 GCA_004296815.1 Reyranella sp.
TGAGCCCCGCTTCGACCGCCCAGACGCGAAGATCGTCCAATGAGCCCAGCTTCTCGTGGACGATCTTTCCCTCGGCCGTCCAGTCCGCCGTGTTCACGAAATCCAGGGCGAGCCGGCCGCCCAGCAGCCGGACCGGATATCCATCGGCATAACCCATGGTCCTTTCTAACCACTCCTGGGGTTGACTCGCAACCGGCCCTGGGGCCTAACCTGAGCAGAGGTTACAAAGGCGAGGTCGCGTTCCGATGCTCACGTTCCAGGGGTTCAAGGCCGGCATGCGGCGCATGGCCGGGGTGGCGCTGTTCGGCGTGCCCTTCGGCTTCGCCTTCGGCGCGGGCGCCGTCGAGGCGGGCCTGTCGATCGCCCAGACCGTAGCGATGAGCACGATCGTCCACGCGGGCGCCTCGCAGTTCGCGATGCTCGAGCTCTGGCGCCAGCCGCTGCCGCTCCTCTCCATCGCGGTCGTCGTGCTGGCCGTGAACGCCCGCCACATCATCTTCGGCGCCGCGCTCGCGCCGCTTCTCAACGCGCTGCCGTTGCGGCATCGGCTCCTCAGCGCGCTCTGGCTGAGCGACGCGAACTTCGCCGACATGCAGGCGGCGCGGCAGTCGGGATCGCGGGACCTCGGCATCCTGGTGGGCGGCGGCTTCGTCATGTGGCTGTCCTGGGTTTCCAGCACCGCGCTGGGCGCCCTCGTCGGCGGATCGGAAAAGGATCTCTCCCGCTTCGGCATCGACGTGGTGATGGCGGCCTTCTTCGTCGCCGTGATCGCCACGCCGGCGCGGCGTATCGAGAACCTCCTGCCCATCGGCGCCGCCGCCCTCGTTTCGGTCGCGACGCTCTCGCTGCTGCCGCATGGCTGGAACGTCATCGCCGGCGCGCTTGCCGGTGGGATCGCGGGAGTGATCCGTGAGCGCTGATCTCGCCCCCTGGATTGCGATCGCCCTCGCGGCAGCCGTGACGTTCGGAACGCGCACGCTGGGGCCCGTCCTCATGGCGCGGGTTCCCTCGACCAAGCGCGTGCAGCGCTTCCTCGACTGTCTCTCGACGTCGGTGATCGTGGCGATCGTCGCGGGCTTTCTCGCGCGCGGCACGCCGCGGGAAGCGGTGGCGCTGGCCGCCGGTGCCGCGGCGATGTTGCTCCTTCGCAAGCCCCTGCTCTCGATGGCGATCGCCATGGCCGTCGCCGCCCTGTGGAGCGCCTGCCAGTCCTGAGCCGAGCTGTTGACTCCGCTCGAGGCCCCTCCTACGTTTTCTGAATAATAAAAAAGTTTTTCATATTGTGAAAAACACTGGAGGAGGAAGCAGATGAACTGGAAACAGCGTGGCACCGCGTTGCTCGCGGTTCTGGCGACGGCCGCGGTGGCCGGATCGGCCGCTACACAGACCCAAGCGCAAACCAAGCCCATCAAGATCGGCTACCCCGTGATCCTGTCCGGTCCCGGCGCGCTGATCGGCGAGCCCTCGATGAAGGGCGCGCAGATGTTCGTCGACGAGCAGAACGCCAAGGGCGGCGTGCTCGGCCGCAAGATCGAGCTGGTGGTGCGCGACACCAAGGGCAACGCCGACGAGGCGGTGCGCGTCGCGCGCGACCTCATCCTGCGCGAGAACGTCGACTTCCTGTTCGGCACGCTCACGTCGGCCGAAGGCCCGGCGGTGTCGCCGATCGCCAAGGAGAACAAGATCGTGTTCGTGGTGCCGGTGGTGAAGACCGACCAGCTCACCGCCAAGGAGAACCTGCACCCCTACGTGTTCCGCACCACCACCAACACCACGATCGAGGGCCGCACCGCGGCCGAGATCATGGCCAAGTGGCCGAACATCAAGCGGGTCGGCACGATCAGCCCGGACTATGCGTTCGGCCAGGACGTGACGCGCGCCTTCGTCACGCACCTCAAGAAGCTGCGGCCCGACATCGAGATCGTCGACCAGCAGTGGCCGAAGCTCGGCGAGGCCGACTACAACCCGTTCATCAACGCGCAGATGGCGAAGAAGCCCGATGCGGTGTTCTCCAGCCTCTGGGGCGGCCACTTCGTGACCTTCGCCAAGCAGGCCAAGGCGCTGAAGTACTTCGAGTCCTTCAACTCGAACTTCCTGGGCGCGGGCGAAGCGGGCGCCATCGAGACCGCGCGGGCGATGGGCGACGACTACCCGATGGGCATCTGGGCCAACTCCTACGATGCCTTCAACTGGAAGGACGGTCCGCCGGCGCACGCCGAGTACATCAAGCGGCTGGCCGCCTTCACCAAGGAGGATCCTCCGTCGTCGTGGCCGATCACCGGCTACATCGGCATGCAGATGCTGACGGCGGGCATCGCCAAGGCCGGCAGCACGGACTCCGACAAGGTGTCGAAGGCGCTGATGGACATCACCGTCGACACGCCGATCGGCAAGCAGACGATCCGCGGCAAGGACCACCAGGCCAACCGCGCCCAGTTCTGGGGCAAGATGGTCAAGGATCCGAAGTACGGGTTTGCGGTGATGACGCCGCCCATCTACATCGATCCTCTCCCCTTCATGGATTGATGGACGACGCATGCCAGGCGGAAGGCCCAGGACGAACGGGCAACCGGAGTCGGTCAAGAGCGTGGTCAAGGTGCTCGACATCCTCGAGCACCTGGGGTCGGTACGGGGGGCGGTGGCCCTCTCCGATCTCGCGCGCGCGACCGGAGTCAACGTGAGCACGGCCTTCCGCCTGCTGCAGACCTTGATGAGCCGCGGCTACGTCGAACAGGACCGCAACAACCGCGGCTACATGATGGGACCGCGGATGTTCCAGATGGGCACCGCCTACCTGCAGGGCAGCGACCTGGCCGACATCGGCCGGCCGCACCTCGAGGCGCTGCGCGACGCGGTGGGCGAGACCGCCTACCTCGTCACCTTCAGCCAGGGCGAGATCATCCAGCTCTGCAAGGCCGACGGGAAGCAGGCGGTGAGTGCGGCCATCCGCTCGATGGTGCGCGAGCCCGCCTACTGCACGGCCACCGGCAAGGTGCTGCTGTCGGCGCTGGCCGAGCCCGAGTTCGAGAAATACGTGGAGAGCGTCGAGATGGAGGCGTTCACGCCCCAGACCATCACCTCGAAGGCGGCGCTGCGTCGCGAGATCGCCGAGGTGCGCGCCAAGGGCTTCGCCGTCGACGGCGAGGAGTTCGTGCCGAACCTCTGCTGCCTCGCCGTCCCGGTGCAGGGCGGCAACGGCGCCGGCCCGGTCGCCGCCGTCAGCATCGCCATGCCCAAGATGCGCTTCAAGAAGGCGGCGGTGGCGGGCTGGTGCGACCAGCTGCGCGAAAAGGCGTCCCTGATCACGAGCCAAGTCGTCCTGCTCGAGACCTGAGCGCCGTGCTCACTCCCTCGTTCCTGCTCGCCCAGTTCCAGAGCGGCCTCACCGCCGCGATGTTCCTGTTCATCGTGGCCTCGGGCCTGTCGCTGATCTTCGGCGTGCTGCGCGTGCTGAACTTCGCGCACGGCAGCTTCTACATGCTGGGCGCCTACATGGCCTGGCAGGTGACGCAGTGGCTGGGGGCCGCGTCGGTGAGCTTCTGGATCGCCGTGCCGGTCGCCGCCGCCACGGTGGCAATCCTGGGCGGCGTGATCGAGCGGCTGCTGCTGCGCCATCTCTACGGCCGCGAGGAGCTCTACCAGCTCCTGTTCACCTACGCGCTGGTGCTGATCCTGGGCGATGCCGCGCGCATCCTGTGGGGCACGCAGCAGCTCGCCGTGCCGCGCCCGCCGCTGCTCGCCGGCAGCTTCGACGTGATGGGCATCGTGGTGCCGCACTACAACCTCTTCATCATCGTGCTGGGGCCGCTGGTGGCGCTGGGCTGCTGGCTGCTGCTCAGCCGCACCGGCACCGGCCGCATGATCCGCGCCGCGGCGTGGGACCGCGAGATGCTGTCCGCCCTCGGCGCCGATGTCGGCCGGCTCTACACGCTGATGTTCATGGCGGGCTCGTTCCTCGCAGGGCTCGGCGGCGCGCTGGTGACGCCGGTGCGCAGCATCACGCCCGGCATGGACGTCGACATCATCGTGGAGTGCTTCATCGTCGTGGTGATCGGCGGGCTGGGCTCGCTGTGGGGCACCTTCCTGGGCGCCATCATCTTCGGCCAGGTGCTGGCCTTCGGCATCCTGATCCTGCCGGGCTTCTCGCTGTTCGCGGTGTTCGTGCTGATGGCCTTCGTGCTGGTCGTGCGGCCGGCAGGCCTGCTCGGAAGACCGGTGAAGCGGTGAGCGCCATGGCCCTTCTCCGCCGCGTGCCGTGGGCCGTGCTGGTCTTCGTGGCCGCCGCGACCGTGCCGTGGCTGGGCTCGCGCTTCTACACCTTCCTCGCGACCGACATCGCCATCCTGGCGCTGTTCGCCGCCTCGCTGAACCTGCTGCTGGGCTACACCGGCCTCGTCTCGTTCGGCCACGCGGCCTATTTCGGCATCGGCGCCTATACCTGCGCCATCCTGATGAAGACGCATGGCGTGCCCTTCGTGCCGGCGCTGCTGGCGGGCACGGTGAATGCAGGCGCCTGCGCGCTGGTCTTCGGCCTCTTCTGCGTGCGCTCCTCCCGCATCTACTTCTCCATGCTGACCTTGGCCTTCGCGCAGATCGTCTGGGCGGTGTGCTTCAAGTGGAACTCGGTCACCGGCGGCGAGCAGGGGCTGAACAACGTCCCCTACCCCGGCCTCGACTGGATGGCAGTCATCCCGATGCTGGGCGACCTGCGCGCCGGGGACCGCTACTACCTGGTGGTCCTCGTGCTGGTGGGCCTCGCCTTCGCGGCCCTGAAGCGCATCGTCGACTCGCCGTTCGGCCGCATCCTGACGGCGATCCGCGAGAACGCCGAGCGCGCGGAGTTCGTGGGCGTCGACGTGCGGCGCTACCAGCTCGCCTCGTTCGTCGTCGCCGGCGCCTTCGCAGGCTTCGCCGGGGCGCTGTTCGGCCTCTTCAACCGCGGCGTCTTCCCCGACTTCGCGCACTGGTCGAAGTCGGCCGAGGTGCTGATCATGGCCATCCTCGGAGGCTTCGGCAGCTTCTGGGGCCCCGCCGTCGGTGCCGGCGTGCTGGTGCTGCTCAACCAGCAGATCACCTCCTACACGCAGTACTGGCCGCTGATCCTGGGCTCGATCCTGATCGTGCTGCTGTTCGTGTTCCCGGGCGGCATCGTGGGCGCCCTGCAGGCCGCCGTGCGTCGACTGAAAGAGCGGCGCGATGCTTGAAGCAAAAGGCATCGCGAAATCGTTCAACGGCTTCGCGGCCGTGGGCGGCGTCTCGCTCGCCGTGCCGGCGGGCGGCGTGACCGCGGTGATCGGACCCAACGGTGCGGGCAAGTCGACGCTCTTCAACCTGCTGACCGGCCATCTCGTGCCCGACAGCGGCAGCGTGGCCTTCCAGGGCCGCGACATCACGGGCGCGGCACCGCACGCGATCTGCCGGATGGGCATCGGCCGCTCCTTCCAGCACACCAACATCTTCAAGAAGCTCACCGTGTTCGGGAACGTGCAGGCCGCCCTGATCGCGCATCGCCGCAAGGCGCACCAGTTCTGGACGCGCTCCGAGGGCCTCTACCGTGACGAGGCGCTCGCGCTGCTGGAGGCGCTGGGCCTCGCCGACAAGGCGGACGCCGTGGCCGACTCGCTCTCGCACGGCAACCAGAAGCAGCTCGAGCTCGGCATTGCGCTGGCGAGCGATCCCGCGATGCTGCTGCTCGACGAGCCGACCGCCGGCATGTCGGCCACCGAGACGCGCGAGGCGATCCGCCTGCTGGAGCGCATCGTGGCCGACCGGCAGCTCACGCTCCTCTTCACCGAGCACGACATGGAGGTCGTGTTCCAGATCGCGCAGAAGATAGCCGTGCTGCACCAGGGCCGGCTGATCGCCGAGGGCACGCCGGCGGAGGTGCGCAACGACCCCGAGGTGCGGCGGGTCTATCTCGGGGGCGGACATTGAGCCTGCTCGAGGTCCACGACATCCACGCCGCCTACGGCTCCTCGCGCGTGCTGTTCGGCATCTCGCTCGACGTGGCCGAGGGCGAATGCGTCTGCCTGCTGGGCCGCAACGGCATGGGCAAGACCACGACCATGCGCGCCATCATGGGGCTCACGCCGCCGTCGAGCGGCCGCATCGTGTGGAAGGGCAAGGATATCGCGGGCCAGGCGCCGCATCGCGTGGCGCGCGCCGGCATCGGCTTCGTGCCGGAGGACCGGCGCATCTTCGCCGAGCTCTCGGTGCGCGAAAACCTCGACGTCGCGGGCCGTGCGGCGGCACGACCCGGCCGCTGGACGATCGACGAGGTCTTCAAGCTGTTCCCCAAGCTCGTGGAGCTTTCGGGCCGCCAGGGCGGCTACCTGTCGGGCGGCGAGCAGCAGATGCTGACCATCGGCCGCACTCTGATGGGCAATCCCGAGCTGCTGCTGCTCGACGAGCCGAGCGAGGGCCTGGCCCCGCTGGTGGTCGAGAACATGCTGGAGCAGATCAGCCGCCTGAAGCGCGAGGGCCTCACCATCCTGCTGGCCGAGCAGGGCGTCGACTTCTCGCTGGCGCTCGCGGACCGCGTCTATGTGCTCGAGAAGGGCACGGTGCGCTTCTCCGGCCCGGCGGCGCGACTGCGCGAGGACACGAAGCTGCGCGACGAGCTGCTGGCGCTCTCGTCGGCGTGAAGAATTCAACGAGGGAGGAGCCGGCATGCCGTTCGTCAACATCCAGATCCTGAAGGGCCATCCGCAGGCGCGAAAGGACGAGATCGCGCGCCGCGTCACCGAAGCGATCAGCGAGGTGGCCGAGCTGCCGCCGGAAGCCGTGTGGGTCGTGTTCGAGGACGTGACCGGCGACGACTGGTTCGTCGGCGCAGAGAGAGTGAGCGAGCTGAAGAAGCGGGCGACGGCCAAATGAGCAACGTAGAGATCCGCGACCCGCGCTTCGCGTCGGTGGTCGGCAAGGACGTGGCCTTCGAGCAGCTCGCGACCGGCTTCCTCTTCACCGAGGGACCGCTCTGGCACGCCAAGGAGAAATACCTCCTGTTCAGCGACATGCCGGGCGATCACCTGCGCAAATGGACCAAGGCCTCAGGCATAGCCACCTTCCGCAAGCCCTGCGCCCAGTCGAACGGGCTCGCCTGGGACCGCGAGGGACGGCTGATCGTCTGCGAGCACGCGACCAGCCTGCTGACGCGCACCGAGAAGAACGGCGACATCACCGTGCTGGCGAGCCATCACGACGGCAAGGAGCTGAACAGCCCCAACGACGTGGTGGTGAAGTCCGACGGCGCGATCTACTTCAGCGACCCGACCTACGGCCGCAACGAGTACTACGGCAACCCGCGCACCACCCAGCTCGCCTTCCGCGGCCTCTACCGCGTGGCGCCGGACGGCCACACGCTCGCGCTGATGGCCGACGATTTCGGCCAGCCCAACGGGCTCTGCTTCTCGCTCGACGAGAAGCATCTCTTCGTGAACGACACCGACCGCCAGCACATCCGCCGTTTCGACGTGGCGGCCGACGGCAGCCTGTCGGGCGGCGCGGTGTGGGCGGAGACCAAGGGCGAAGGGCCCGGCGCGCCGGACGGCATGAAGATCGACAGCGCGGGCAACGTCTATTGCTGCGGCCCTGCGGGCATCCATGTCTTCGCGCCCGACGCGACCTGCCTCGGCGTGGTGAAGGTGCCGGAATACACCGCGAACTTCTGCTTCGGCGACGATGATCGCCGCAGCCTCTACGTCACGGCGTCGTCGTCGATCTACCGCTTTCGCGTGACCGTCCCCGGTCCCGCCTGACGGGTCAGTGGAGCGTGGGCGCCGCCGCGGCGTCCTGCTCGATCCAGACGCGGTGGTGAACGCCGCCCGGCTGGCGCTCGCCGGGGCCGATGGTGAAGCCGGCGCTGCGGAAGAGTTCGAGCGCCCAGGTCTCGTCCGAGGGCACCATGTTCTCGAGGCGGCCATATTCGCCCAGCATCGCACGCGCCATCTCGGCCACCGCATCGATCAGATCGCCGGCGTCGGCATCGAACGGCGTCAGCAGCACGAACCAGACGAAGCCGCATCCCTCCTCGCCCGGCGCCGGTGCCGCGCCCATGAAGGCGAGCGGCGCCTCCTGCCGGTCGGTCGCCGTCCACACCTGGGTACTGAGCACGCAGGCCTGCAGCAGCTTGTCGATGCTCTCTTCCCGATCACCCCAGCCGGACTGGGCGTCGAGGTCGTAGTTCACGACCAGGTCGGACAGGTCGCTCGCCGTCGTGGGATGGATCGAGCACTGCATGCCGTCTCCTTCTAGCGCTGAGGGGTGGCCTGGCCGGCCGGCATCTGCTGCGCGGACGCCGGGTCTCGGTTGGGTTCGCCGACGAAGCCCATGAGGTTGGCGAGCACGAAGCCTGCGATGAGCACGCCGATGATCGAGAGCACCACGAAGGTGCGTGCGGCGCTCTCGGGCTCGACCGTGGGCTCGCCGGGCTTCTTCTCGCGAGCCGCCGCGCTGTCGATCTGCGGCTGGGTGTGCAGGGTACGGATGTTGCCCGTCGCCGGGTCCTGGTCCTTCAAGATCGCCATGTTTCTCTCCTCTCGGGAAGAAAATGACGGTCGGCGCACATGGTTGCGTCGCGAACCGATATCCCCTCACTCGTTGCGGGGAGATGCGATCCGTTCGGCGATGAACTTCGTGAGGACGGGCGCCACCAGGATCACCGCGATCATGCGAACCGTCTGCATGGCCATGACGAACGACACGTCGCAGTCGGTCGAGGCCGCGATGATGGCGATCGAGTCCGACCCGCCCGGGCTGGTGGCCAAGTACGCCGTGATCGGGTCGATGCCGGCGGCGTAGACCATGAAGGCCGCGATCCCGCCGCACAGCGCAAGCATGACGAAGATGCAGGCAAGGATGCCGGGAAGCTGGCGCAGCACGTGGACCAGCAGCGCGCGCGTGAAGCGCAGGCCCACGTTCCAGCCGACCAGCGCGTAGCTCGCGGCCAGCAGCCAGGTCGGCAGCTCGAGCCGGACGAGCCCGACATGCGAAACCAGGATGCCGAGGACCAGCGGCACCAGGAAGGCGCCGGCCGGGATCTTGAGGAAGCGCGCGATCCACGGGCCGGCGATCGCCAGCGCGAGGGTCTCGCCGAGCGGCAGCCACGCCACCTCGGGGAACCAGACGATGGCGTCGGGCGCCTGTGTCGAGTGCACGCCGAACAAGCGCGCGACCAGCGCCGCGACGGCCGCCACCAGCACGACGCGCAGGTACTGCATGAACGCCACCATGCGCATGTCGGCGTTGTAGGCCTCGGCCATGTAGGTCATCACCGAGGCGGCGCCCGGGCTCACGCCCCACAGCGCCGTCGAGCCCGGCAGCACCTCGAGCCGCGTCATCCACCAGCCGACCAGCGAGCTTACGGCGATCACGGCCACGACGCCGACCGAGAACAGCACCCAGTGGCCCGCGATGTCGCCCAGGATCGAGAGCGGCACCATCTTGGCGATCATGCAGCCCACGACGCCCTGCGCCACGGCGAAGACGGAGACCGGGAACTGAACCTTGCCGCCCGCGGAAGCGAAGGCGATGCCGGCGATCAGCGGGCCCAGCATCAGCGCCGCGGGCGCATGCAGCCACAGCAGCAGCGCCGTCACCGGCAGCGTGATCGCGATCAGCGCCGGCCATTGGGTCGCTTGGCTCAGCCTACTGAACAAACTCCTCCGCCTCGCCCTTCATCGTCCGGATCGTCGCGATCAGCTCGGCGACGGCCGCGACGAGACGTGCATCATCCGTGCCACGCAGCACCAGCGACACCGAGGGCTTGCCGTCGCGGAAGGCGGGATAGGAGCCGATGTCGAGATCCTCGTAGCGCTTCTGCAGCGCGCCCAGCGGCTCGGCGATGATGCCTTCGGGCAGGTTGGTTCGCACGGTGCGCGAGAGCACCGGCGTGCCGCCGACCAGCTTGTGCTTCATCGACTGGAACATCGCCTCGGCCACGCGCGGGATGCCGGCGAAGGTGAAGACGTTCTCCATCTGGAAGCCCGGCGCCACCGAGACCGGGTTGTCGACCAGCAGGCCGCCGTGCGGGACGCGCGCCATGCGCCGGCGGGCCGGCGTGAACAGCGCGGGATCGCCGTAGTGCTTGGTCATGCGCGCGACGGCCTCGGGATGCTCCGAGATGCCGACGCCGAAGGCCTTGGCGATGCAGTCCGCCGTGATGTCGTCGTGCGTCGGGCCGATGCCGCCGGTGGTGAACACGTAGTCGAACTTGGCGCGCACCTCGTTGACCGTGGCGACCACGGTGGCCTCGACATCGGGGATGACGCGGCACTCCATCACGCGGACGCCGAGCTTGCCGAGCTCGGTGGCGAGGTACTGGATGTTCGAGTCGCGGGTGCGGCCGCTCAGGATCTCGTTGCCGATGACGAGGATGCAGGCGGTGACGATCTTGGTTTCCGACATGGTTTCAGCAGCTTAGCACGGCCTTGTGAGGGCCGGTATCGCGTGCCAAATAAGGGGCATGAGCAATTCCCGCGAGTTCGTCGACGACAGCGACGACTATTGGCGCCGCGACGAGCGCACCATCAAGCTGCACGGGCCGGAAGGCTTCGAGGGCATGCGCAAGGCCGGGCGCCTGGCGGCGGAGACGCTCGACTTCATCACGCCCTACGTCCAGCCAGGCATCAGCACGGCCGAGCTCGACAAGCTCTGTCACGACTACATCCTGGATCACAAGGCGATCCCCGCGCCGCTCGGCTATCGCGGCTATCCGAAGTCGATCTGCACCTCGATCAACCACGTGGTCTGCCACGGCATCCCGTCGGACAAGCGGCTGCAGTCGGGCGACATCGTCAACATCGACGTGACGACGATCCTCGACGGCTGGTACGGCGACACCAGCCGCATGTTCTATTCCGGCGATGTCAGCGTGAAGGCGAAGCGCATCTGCGACATCACCTACGAGGCGATGATGCGCGGCATCGCGGCGGCCAAGCCCGGCGGCCATGTCGGCGACATCGGCTTCGCCATCCAGAGCTACGTCGAGGCGCAGCGCTTCTCCGTGGTGCGCGACTTCTCGGGCCACGGGCTCGGCCGCATCTTCCACGATGCGCCGAACATCCTGCACTACGGCAAGAAGGGCACCGGCCCGGTACTGAAGCCCGGCATGTTCTTCACCGTCGAGCCGATGGTGAATGCCGGCACCTGGCAGGTGAAGATCCTGAGCGACGGCTGGACCGCGGTGACGCGCGACAAGCAGCTCTCGGCGCAGTTCGAGCATTCGGTGGGCATCACCGAGACCGGCGTGGAGTTCTTCACCCTCTCGCCCGCCCAGCTCAACAAGCCGCCCTACGACCTCGGCAACGCCAAGACGCTCGAAGTCGCGACGGCCTGATCAGGCCTCGACGCTGAACACCAGCTTCTGGATCCCGGGCTCGGCCTCGGGCGACAGGATCACCTGCACCTTGAGGCGGCCGCGCGCGCAGGCGAGCGTGGCGGTGCCGGCCAGCGCATGCGCGGGCTCGATCGACTCCAGCTTCCCCTCGCCCAGCCGCTCCTTGAGGTCGGCCAGCTCGGCGTTGCGATAGCGCCGCGGCGTGTCGAGCAGCAGGTTGACGGCGCAGCAATCGGCCACGTCCTCGATGCGGCCCGATGCATAGGCCTTCACGACCGCATCGACGGCACGCCACA
>SCVT01000211.1 GCA_004296815.1 Reyranella sp.
CGTGCTGCCCAACACGCTGGCGCCTCTGATCGTGCAATCGACCTATGTCTGCGCCTCGGCGATGCTGATCGAGGCGGGGCTTTCCTTCCTCGGTGCCGGCGTGCCGCCGGAAGTGCCGAGCTGGGGCAACATCATCGCGCAGGGCCGCAACTTCTTCCAGATCGCGCCCTGGACGATCCTGATCCCCGGCGCCTTCCTCGCGATCACCGTGCTGGCGGTGAACCTGTTGGGCGACGGGCTGCGCGACCGGCTCGATCCCCGTCTGGCGAGGCGCCTGTGAGCGCCATTCTCGAGGTCCGCGACCTCCATACGCAGTTCAGCACGCTCGACGGCGTGGTGCGCGCGGTCGACGGCGTGTCGTTCGAGGTCGCCAAGGGCGAGACACTCGGCATCGTGGGCGAGTCGGGCTGCGGCAAGTCGGTGACGGCGATGTCGATCCTGCGTCTGATCCCGCCGGAGACCGGCCGCATCGCCAAGGGCTCGATCAAGTTCGAGGGCGAGGAGCTCACGGTCCTCTCCGAGGAGGAGATGAAGCGCCTGCGCGGCCATCGCATCTCCATGATCTTCCAGGAGCCGATGACCAGCCTCAATCCGGTGCTCACGGTCGGCACGCAGATCGCCGAGAACGTGGTGCGCCACATGGGCGTTCCGTGGAAGGCGGCGCGCGAGCGCGCCTTCGAGATGCTCGACCTGGTGCGCATCGCCGACGCGCGCCGCCGGCTCGACGAATACCCGCACCAGCTCTCGGGCGGCATGCGCCAGAGGGTCATGATCGCCATGGCGCTCAGCTGCGATCCGCAGGTGCTGATCGCCGACGAGCCGACCACGGCGCTCGACGTCACCATCCAGGCGCAGATCCTCGATCTCATGGTCGAGCTCAAGGAGAAGACCGGCACGGCGATCGTGCTGATCACCCATGATCTCGGTGTCGTGGCAGAGACGACCGAGCGCGTCGTCGTGATGTACGCCGGCCGTAAGGTCGAGGAGGCGCCGGTCGAGACGCTGTTCGCCGAGCCCTTGCATCCCTACACGCGCGGCCTGATGCGGGCGATCCCGCGCCTCGACGTCGAGGCCGACGCTGCGGGCACGCGGCCACGGCTCCAGGAGATCCCCGGCCTCGTGCCGATCCTCACCAAGCCCATCGTCGGCTGCGCCTTCGCGCCGCGCTGCGGCTTCGCCACCGACCGTTGCCGCACCGAGGCGCCACCGCTGGTCGATGTCGGCTCCGGGCATACCGTAGCGTGCTGGGAAATCGAGCGGGTGAGGGCATCGACGTGAGCGACGCACCCGTTCTCAAGGTCGAAGGGCTGGTGAAGCACTTCCCCATCCATGGCGGCTTTCTGCAGCGCCAGGTCGGTGCGGTGCGCGCCGTCGACGGTGTGTCCTTCTCGATCCGGCGCGGCGAGACGCTCGGCCTGGTGGGCGAGTCGGGTTGCGGCAAGTCGACGATCGGCAAGGTCGTGCTGAAGCTGATCGAGCCCACCGCCGGCAGCATCGCGTTGGCCGGCGAGGACATCACCCACCTGAAGCCGGGTGCGATGTGGGCGCATCGCCGGCGCATCCAGACCATCTTCCAGGACCCATATTCCTCGATGAACCCGCGCCTGCCCTCGGGGACCATCGTGGGCGAGCCGCTGGAGAATTTCGGAATCGCCACGGGCGCGGCGCGCGACGAGCGGGTCGCCCAGCTCTTCCGACGCGTCGGCCTGCGGCCCGAGGCGATGCGCAAATACGCCCACGAATTCTCGGGCGGCCAGCGGCAGCGGCTCGGCATCGCCAAGGCGCTGTCGGTCAATCCCGACGTGATCGTGGCCGACGAGCCGGTCTCGGCGCTCGACGTCTCGGTGCAGGCACAGGTGCTGAACCTGCTGATCGACCTGCAGGAGGAGTTCCGGCTCGCCTATCTCTTCATCAGCCACGATCTCGCGGTGATGCGGCACATCAGCCATCGCATCGCCGTGATGTATCTCGGCCGCATCGTCGAGATCACCGACAAGCGCACGCTCTTCGCGCGCCAGCTCCACCCCTACACCGAGGCGCTGCTCTCGGCCGCCACCGCGCCCGATCCGAAGCGCCGGCGTCTGCGCAAGCGCATCGTGCAGGGCGATGTGCCGAGCCCGGCCAAGCCGCCGCCCGGTTGCCACTTCCACACGCGTTGTCCCTACGCGATCGCCGAATGCAAGGTGACGGCGCCGCCGCTGATCGAGGTGGCCGAGGGCCACCACGTCGCCTGTCTGCGACGGCCTGTCGGCGGCGATCCGGGACCGCTCTCGATCCCGGGCTAGTCGCGCCGGTTAGCTACGACGGGCGCCCGGCGCGGTGTCGCGGAGGTAGGTCATCGCCGCCTGCGCGCCGCCGGTCTTGTGCGGCACCTTGGCCAGCCCCAGCGCCATCTCGACGCCTGAGAGCGTGCCCATCAGCATCAGGTCGTTGAAGTCGCCGAGATGGCCGATGCGGAAGACCTTGCCCGCGACCTTGGTGAGGCCCTGGCCGAGCGACAGGTTGAAGTTCTCCAGCGCGATCTTGCGGAAGGCGTCGGCGTCGTGGCCCTCGGGCATCACGATCGCCGTCAGCGAGCCCGAGTAGGCTTTGGGATCGCTGCACAGGATCTCGAGGCCCCAGCCGTTGACCGCGGCACGCGTCGCCTCGGCGTGGCGCGTATGGCGCGCGAAGACAGCATCGAGCCCTTCCTCCAGCAGCATGTCGCAGGCCGCGTCGAGGCCGTAGAGCAGGTTGGTCGCGGGCGTGTAGGGAAACCAGCCGTTGGCGTTGGCGGCGATCATCTCGTCCCAGCCCCAGAAGGCCTTGGTCATCTTCGAGGTCTTCGACGCGGCGACCGCCTTCTCGCTGACGGCATTGAAGGAGAGTCCGGGCGGCAGCATCAGGCCCTTCTGAGAGCCCGCCACCGTGACGTCGACGCCCCAGGCATCGTGGCGATAGTCGATCGAGCCCAGCGAGGAGATGGTGTCGACCAGCAGCAGGGCAGGGTGCTTGGCGGCATCGATGGCGCGGCGCACCGCACCCACGTCGGTGACGACGCCGGTCGAGGTCTCGTTGTGCACGATGCACACGGCCTTGATGGCGTGGTCCTTGTCGTCCTTCAGGCGCTTCTCGATGGCGGCCGGATCGGCGGGCTTCGTCCAGTCGCCGCCCATGAACTCCGACTTGATGCCGAGCTTGTCGGCCATCTTCTTCCACAAAGACGCGAAGTGGCCGGTCTCCCACATCAGCACGAGGTCGCCGGGCGACAGCGTGTTCACGAGGGCCGCTTCCCACGCGCCGGTGCCGGACGCCGGGTAGATCACGACCGGCTGTTTGGTCTGGAAGACCTGGCGCACCGAGCGCAGGACCTTCTTGGCCAGCGCGTTGAACTCGGGCCCGCGGTGGTCGATCGTCGGATGATCCATCGCCCGCAGGACGCGGTCCGGAACGTTGGTCGGCCCCGGGATCTGCAGGAAGTGACGTCCGCTCGGATGCGAGTTCAGCCGCATGGTCTCAGCCCTTTCGAATGCTCTGTTGCATTTTGTATACAATATGCCAGAGTGAGTCCAGAGATGGACGGATCTTCTTTTCCCCTCGTGCGCTCGACCCTGCCGGAAGCGGCGGCCGAGCGGCTGCGCACCCTCATCATCGAGGGCGAGCTGGCGCCGGGCACGAAGCTCAACGAGCGCGAGCTCAGCGAACGGCTGGGGGTGTCCCGGACGCCGTTGCGCGAGGCGTTCCGCATGCTGGCGGCCGACGGCCTGCTGGTTCAGCTCCCCAACCGCGGCGCCCAGGTCGTGGCGATGTCGCGCGACGACGTCCGCGATGCCTTCGAAGTGATGGCAGCCCTAGAAGGGCTGGCCGGTGAGCTCGCCGTCGGGAGGGTTACCGACGCCGAGGTCGAGGGTTTGCGCGCGCTGCAGGCGGAAATGGACGCCGCCCATGCGGCGCACGATCTGCCTGCCTACTACCGCGTCAACCGCGAGATCCACGACCGCCTCAACGCGATCGCGGCCAATCCCGTCCTCGCCAACACCTACCGCGCCCTGAACGCGCGCCTGCATGCGCTGCGCTTCCGCTCCAACCTCAACCAGGCGAAATGGGACAAGGCAGTCGCGGAACACCGTTCCATGATCGCGGCCCTTGCCGCGCGCGATGGCGCTGCGCTACGTGATCTCCTGATACGGCACCTGCGTGCCAAGCAGCAGGCCGTGCTCGCTTCGATGGACAACAAGACGTGACGATCCTTCCGGGAGGACAAAGACACATGAGTTCGTTCAAGACCTCGCGCCGCAGCGCTCTCAAGCTCGGCCTCGCCGCGTCGCTCGTGACGCCCGCTATCGCCCGCGCCCAGCAGGGCTGGCCGCCGCAGACCATCACCTGGGTCAATCCGTTCCCGGCCGGCGGCGGCACCGACGTCTTTGCGCGTCCGCTCGCGGCGCAGGTCGGCGACCAGCTCGGCTGCCAGATCATCATCGACAACAAGGGCGGTGCCGGCGGCACGGTCGGCGCCTCGCAGGCCGCCAAGATGAAGCCCGACGGCTCGGTCTTCTTCGTCGGCGCCATCCATCACACGATCGCGCCCTCGATCTACAAGAACCTCGACTACGACCTCGAGAAGAACTTCGAGCCGATCACCATGATCGCGCTGGTGCCGCAGGTCATTTCGATCAACCCGAACAAGATCGCGGCCAAGAACTACGCCGAGTTCCTGGCCTACGTGAAGGCCAACCCCAACAAGGTGAACTACGCCTCGGCTGGCGCCGGCACCGCACATCATCTCGCCGGCGAGCTGTTCAAGCTCGAGACCAAGACCGAGATCGTGCACGTGCCCTACCGCGGCGCGGGACCTGCGATGCAGGACCTGCTGGCGGGCAACGCCGACATGATGTTCGACGGCATGGGCACCTCGGCCACCCAGATCAAGGCCGGCAAGCTGCGTGGCCTCGCGGTCGCCACGAGCCAGCGCGTGCCGGAGTTCCCCGACATGCCGACGGCCGCCGAGATCGGCGTGCCGAACTGGCTGGTCTCGACCTGGTACGGCCTGTGGGCGATCAAGGGTACGCCGGAGCCCATCGTGAAGCGCATGTACGACGAGGTCGTGAAGGCGCTGGCCAATCCCAGGCTGCAGGCGATCTGGAAGGACCAGCTCGCGCAGGTGGGTGGTGAGTCGCAGGCCGACTTCGCCAAGCGCATCCGCGCCGAGATCGAGAAGTGGCAGAAGGTCGTCGCGGCGGCCGGAGTGAAACTCGACTGAGCACGCTCGAACAGAACCTGCGGAAGACGCTGAAGGGCGAGGTCCTGTTCGACAGGGCCTCGCGCGGACGTTACTCGACCGACGCCTCGATCTACCAGGTCGAGCCGGTCGGCGTCGTCGTGCCGCGTGATGAAGCCGATCTGGCGCTCGCGGTCGACGTGGCGCGCGACGCCAAGGCCGCCATCTTGCCGCGCGGCGCCGGCACCTCGCAGTGCGGCCAGACCGTCGGCGAGGCGCTGGTCATCGACTGCTCGAAGTACCTGCGCGAGATCGTGGGCTTCGACAAGACCAAGCGCCAGGTGACGGTCCAGCCCGGCGTCGTGCTCGATCAGCTCAACGCCTGGCTGAAGCCGCATGGGCTCTGGTATCCGGTCGACGTCTCGACCTCGGCGCAATGTACGCTGGGCGGGATGGCCGGCAACAATTCCTGCGGCTCGCGCTCGATCCGTTACGGCAACATGGTCCACAACGTCGCCTCGATCGATGCGCTGCTGGCCAACGGCCAGCGCGCGCGCTTCGGCTCGGCGCGACCCGAGGACATGCCTCCGGGCGTGAGGGCCATCGCCGATAAGGTGGCCGAGATCGCCTTCGCCGAGCGGGCCGAGATCGAGCGCATGTACCCGCGCGTGCTGCGGCGGGTCGGCGGCTACAACCTCGATATCTTCTTCCCGCAGTCGGAGCGGCCCTACACGATCGACAATTCGGTCAACCTCGCGCACCTGCTGGTGGGCAGCGAGGGCACGCTCGCGGTGACCGAGCGCCTAACCCTCAACCTCGCGCCGCTGCCCAAGCACAAGACGCTGGGCGTCGTGAACTTCCCGAGCTTCTACAAGGCGATGGAATCGGCGCAGCACATCGTGAAGCTGAAGCCCGCCGCCGTGGAGCTGGTCGACCGCACGATGATCGAGCTGGCGCGGGCCAATCCGGCTTTCCGGCCGGTGATCGAGCGCGCGCTGATCAGCAAGCCGGAGGCGATCCTGCTTGTCGAGTTCGCGGGCGAGGAGCGCGAGGACCAGCTCAAGGACCTCGCGCGCCTCGTCGAGCTGATGGGCGATCTCGGCATGCCGGGCAGCGTCGTCGAGATGCCGGAGCCCGGCCCTCAGGCGGCATTGTGGGAAGTCCGAAAGGCCGGCCTCAACATCATGATGTCCATGAAGGGCGACGGTAAGCCCGTCTCCTTCATCGAGGATTGCGCCGTCCCGCTCGAGCATCTCGCCGACTACACGCAGCGGCTCACCGAGGTGTTCGAGAAGCACGGCACCAAGGGCACGTGGTACGCGCACGCCTCGGTCGGCACGCTGCACGTGCGGCCGATCCTCGACATGCGCCGCGAAGGTGCCGCCAAGATGCGCGCCATCGCCGAGGAGGCGTCGGCGCTGGTCCGCGAATACAAGGGCGCCTATTCGGGCGAGCACGGCGACGGGCTGGTGCGCTCGGAGTGGGTGGCCTGGCAGTTCGGGCCGCGGCTCACCAAGGCGTTCGAGACGGTCAAGGACCTGTTCGATCCGGAGAACATCCTCAATCCCGGCAAGATCGTGCGGCCCTCGCGGATGGACGATCGATCGCTGTTCCGCTTCAAGCCGGGCTACAAGAACATCGAGCACGAGCCCGTGCTCGACTGGTCGGCGTGGAACGTCCAGAACGACCCGCGTACCGAGGAGCTCACCGCGCCCGGCACGGGCGGCGACGCGACCGGCGGCTTCGCGAAGGCCGCCGAGATGTGCAACAACAACGGCCATTGCCGGAAGTTCGACGCCGGCACGATGTGCCCGTCCTTCCGCGTAACGCGCGACGAGAAGCACCTGACGCGTGGCCGTGCCAACACGCTGCGTCTCGCGCTCTCCGGGCAGCTCGGCTCCGAAGGACTGCGCTCGGACGCGGTGGCGGCCGCCATGGACCTCTGCGTGAGCTGCAAGGGCTGCAAGCGCGACTGCCCGACCGGCGTCGACATGGCGCGCATGAAGATCGAGGTGAAGTCGGCGCGGCGCATGGCGCGCGGCCTGTCGTGGCGCGACCGGCTGATCGGTAGCGTGCCGGCGATGGCCACGTGGGCACGGCGCGCGCCGTGGCTGTTCAACGCCTCCTGGTTCTTCCAGTCCTACCTGGGCTTCGCCAAGCAGCGCCGCCTGCCGGCGTGGCGCTCCGACACGTTCCTCTCGACCACCGAGGTCGACGATCGCGACGCGACCGTCGTGATCTTCGCCGACACCTTCTCCAACAACTTCGAGCCCGAGATCCTGCACGCCGCGCGGCGCGTGCTGACGGCGGCGGGCCATCGCGTCGCCGTCGCCTGGCCGACGCTCGGCGCGCCGGCCCTGTGCTGCGGCCGCACCTGGCTGTCGACCGGCCAGGTCGAGCGCGCCCGCAGCGAGGGCTATCGCCTGCTCAATGCGCTGCGGCCGTTCGCCATCAAGGGCGTGCCGATCATCGGTCTGGAGCCGTCCTGCCTCTTCACCCTGCGCGATGAGTTCCTTGCCTTGAACCTCGGAGACGATGCGAAGCTCGTGGCCGAGCACGCGATGCTGTTCGAGGAGTTCCTCGTGCGCGAGAAGCGGGAAGGGCGGCTGTCGCTCGAGCTGCGGCCGCTCGAGACCAAGAAGGCGCTGCTGCACGGTCACTGCCACCAGAAGGCGTTTGGCGCGATGAGCGCCGTGCAGGAGGCCCTGTCCCTCGTGCCCGACCTCGCCGTCAGCCCGATCGAGTCGAGCTGCTGCGGCATGGCCGGCAGCTTCGGCTATGAGGCCGAGCACTACGAGACCTCGATGGCCATGGCCGAGCTCTCGCTGTTGCCGGCGGTGCGCAAGGCCGAGGCCGACACGCTGGTGGTTGCCGACGGCACCTCCTGCCGCCACCAGATCGCCGACGGGTCCGACCGTCAGGCGATACACGTGGCGCAGGTCCTGGAGCGTGCGCTGGTCGGCTAATTGCAGGCCTCGCGGCCGTGTGGCACCGTCCGCCCGGCATGCAAAGACCCAGAAATCCCTATTCCAGCGCGGAAATCGACCGCGCGAGCCATGAGCGCGAGGACGACGAACGGATGATCGAGCTGGCCTCGTCCGGCGCGGCGCGCTTCGTTCCCATCGACTCCGAGAAGAACCTGGTGAAGACCGGCGGCAACCCCGAGGCGGTGTTCCTGCAGGGCATGATGGGCCGTGCCATCGCCAATGCCAGCGAGACGCAGATCTTCCTGGGCTATGTCGAGGGCACCCCGTATTTCGCCGTCGATGTCACCGGCAAGGATGTGCCGCTGGCCGATCTCGGCGAGTTCGTCGACCTGCGCCAGGTCGGGCCGTTGCTGTTCGCGCGCGAGGGCTCGATCCTCGCCTATGCGCGCGGCATGACCTATTGGCATCGCCGCCACCGCTACTGCGGCGTCTGCGGCGCCAGCACGAAGATCACGCGCGGCGGCCATGTCCGCATGTGCACCAACGAGGCGTGCAAGACCGAGACCTTCCCGCGCACCGATCCGGCGGTGATCATGCTGGTCCATCACGGCGACAAGTGCCTGCTGGGCCGCGGCAAGCATTTCCCGCGCGGCATGCACTCGACGCTGGCGGGCTTCGTCGAGCCGGGCGAGAGCTTCGAGGACGCGGTTGCGCGCGAGGTCTACGAGGAAGTGAAGGTGCGCGTGAACAACGTCGTCTACCGCTCCTCGCAGCCCTGGCCGTTCCCGGCCTCGGTGATGATCGGCTTCCACGCCGAGGCCGAGTCGCTCGACTTCAGCGTCAACGAGTCCGAGCTCGAGAGCGCGCGCTGGCTGAGCCGCGAGGAGCTTCGCACCGAGAACCTTCCGAAGGACGGCTCGTTCTTCATGCCGCGCCGCGACTCCATTGCCCGCCGCCTGATCGAGGAATGGCTCGGCCACGAGGCCGGGCCGTCGATCAACGGCTGACCTATCAGGGGATCCCATGACCGCCCAACTCTTCACTCCCGTCGAGCTCGGCGGCGTCACGCTGCCCAACCGCGTCATCGTCTCGCCGATGTGCCAGTACTCGGCTGTCGACGGCAGCGCGCAGCCCTGGCACCAGGTGCATTACGGCATGCTCGCCATGTCGGGCGCCGGCCTGCTTTGCCTCGAGGCCACGCACGTCGAGCGCGAAGGCCGCATCACGCAGGGCTGCCTCGGCCTCTACAGCGACGAGAACGAGGCGGCGCTGAAGCCCATCATCGACTGGGTCCGCGGCTGGATGCCTGCGGTGAAGCTCGGCATCCAGCTCGCCCATGCCGGCCGCAAGGCCTCGGCGCAGCGTCCATGGAAGGGAGGCGGGCCGCTGACACAGGCCGATGCGCCCGACCTGCCGTGGACGACTTATGGCCCCTCGGCGCTGGCCTACGATCCCGCCCACAAGTGGCACACGCCGGTGGCGCTCGACGCCATGGGCCTGAAGCGCGTCAAGCAGGCCTTCGTCGATGCCACCCTGCGCAGCCTGCGGTTGGGCTTCGACGTGGTCGAGGTCCACGGCGCGCACGGCTACTGCCTCAGCCAGTTCCTGTCGCCGCTCAGCAACCAGCGCACCGACGAGTACGGCGGCACGGCCGAGAAGCGCCGGCGCTTCCCGCTCGAGGTCTTCGAGGCCGTCCGCAAGGTCTGGCCGACCGACAAGGCGCTCGGTATCCGCCTCTCGGCCGTCGAATGGGTCGAGGGCGGCGTCACCATCGAGGACACGATCGAAACCGCGCGCCAGCTCAAGGCGCTGGGCTGCGACTTCGTCGATGTCAGCTCCGGCGGCAACTCGCCCGCCCAGAAGATCAAGCTCGAGCCCGGCTACCACGTCCAGTTCTCGGCCCGCGTCCGCAAGGAAGCCGGCATCAAGACCTGGGCGGTCGGGCTGATCACCGAGCCCGAGCAGGCCGAGCGCATCATCGCCGCGGGCGAGGCCGACTGCACCGCGCACGCGCGCCCGTTCCTGCTCGACCCGCGCTGGGCGTGGAACGCCGCCAAGGCGCTGGGTGCGGAGGCGCCGTCCCTGCCGCTGCCGGCCATCCGCGCCACCACCATTCTGCCGTTCAAGCCGCAACCCGGCCTGGCCAAGGCGGCGGAGTAGGGAGGCCGCATGGCGAGCGTTCTGCTGGCCGAAGACGAATTCCTGATCCGCGCTGTGCTGGTCGATGCGCTGGAGGATCTCGGTGTTGCCTGCATCGAGGCGCCGACCGGCCGGGAAGCACTCGAGGTCGTACAGGGCACGACGCCGCTTGCCGCGATCGTCGTCGATATCGGCCTGCCCGACATGTCGGGCGAGAAGATCATCGAGGCCGCCGCCAAGCACCGGCCCGACGTGCCGATCATCCGCTGCTCGGGCGCCGACGGGCCGCGCTCGATCGCCGACATCAAGGTGCACTCGTTTCCCAAGCCCTACAGCCCCATCGAACTCTCGAAGTTCATTGCCTCCCTGATCACGCAAGGGACCTGAACCGACCGTGCGGCGTCTCCTGAAATTCAGAACCTGGACGCTGCGCGGCACGACGGCCGCCGAGGCATCTCTGGTGCTGATGGCGGCGAGCGTCGCCTTGCCGGTGCTGCTGTTCGCCGGCGCGAGCTGGCTGTCCTACGGCGACACGGAGCGCGAGTACCGTGAGCGTGTCACGCGCACGCTCGATCTCCTCTATGTCGGCGCCCGCGCGACGTTCGAGACCCAGCAGCTCGTCATGTCGAATGTCGCGGGCATGATCGACGGCTTTTCC
>SCVT01000212.1 GCA_004296815.1 Reyranella sp.
GAGAACAAGCACCGCATCCGTCAGGCGGTCCGCAACATCCGCCAGGTCTTGGCCGATCCCGGCAAGGCGATCGACCTCTACCTGCGCGGCGTTGGGGACAATATCACCCCGATCAAGGCTCGCGCCTGACCTTAACCTGTCGTATCAGGCGCCCCATGAATTCTCCTCTCAGAATCGGCATCGCCGGCCTCGGCACCGTTGGCGCGGGCGTGGTCAAGCTGCTGGCCGAGCACGGCCGGCTTCTCTCGCTGCGCGGCGGGCGGCCGCTCAAGCTCGTGGCCGTCAGCGCGCGCCGCAAGGCCAAGAAGCGTGACATCGATCTCAGCCGCGTGCGCTGGGAGAACGACCCGATGGCGCTCGCCACCGCACCGGACATCGACGTCGTCGTCGAGCTGATCGGCGGCTCGGGCGGGATCGCGCGCAAGCTGGTCAGTAAGGCGCTGTCGTCGGGCAAGCATGTCGTGACGGCCAACAAGGCGCTGCTCGCGATGCACGGCGCGGAAATCGCGGCGTCGGCCGAGAAGAAGGGCCGCATCCTCGCCTTCGAGGCGGCGGTCGCGGGCGGCATCCCGATCATCAAGGCGCTGCGCGAGGGACTGGTCGGCAACCGTGTGGGCCGGCTCTACGGCATCCTCAACGGCACCTGCAACTACATCCTGACGACGATGCGCGAGACCGGGCGCGACTTCGACGTCGTGCTCGCAGAGGCACAGGCCGCGGGTTACGCCGAGGCCGACCCGAGCTTCGACGTCGACGGCATCGATGCCGCGCACAAGCTCGCCGTGCTGACCGGCGCCGCCTTCGGCGCCAAGGTGAACTTCGCCGGCATCCACGTCGAGGGCATCCGGCACGTCAGCTCGATGGACATCCAGTTCGCCGAAGAGCTCGGCTACCGCATCAAGCTTCTGGGTCTTGCGCGTGAGACGCGCCACGGCATCGAGCAGCGCGTGCATCCCTGCATGGTGTCGCTCGAGGCGCCGATCGCCCACATCGAGGGCGTCTTCAACGCCGTGGTGGTCGAGGGCGACTTCGTCGGCACGACCATGTTCCAGGGCCGCGGCGCCGGGCAGGGCCCGACCGCCTCGGCCGTCGTCGCCGACCTGGTCGACGTGGCGCGCGGGCGGCACATGCCGGCCTTCGTCGTGCCGGCCGATCGCCTCGCCGACAAGAAGGCCTCGCCGATGGACCGCCATGTCGGCGCCTACTATATGCGCCTGATGGTGCAGGACCGGCCGGGCGTGATCTCGGCGGTGTCCGGTGCGCTCGCCAAGGAGCGCATCTCGCTGGAATCGATGCTGCAGCGCGGGCGCTCGCAGTCGGGCGAGGTGCCGGTCGTGCTGACGACGCACGAGACGGAAGAAGCGGCGATGCGGCGCGCGCTCGCGCGTATCGCCAAGCTCGGGGCGGTGGCCGAGGAGCCCTGCCTGATCAGGATCGAAGCGTTCTAGGGACGGCGCGAAGAGACGCCGACGGAGGAGACGATGGCCGACACAGGCAAGATGGACCGCAATCTGGCGATGGAAGCGGTCAGGGTGACCGAGGCCGCGGCGCTGGCGGCCTCCAAGCTGATGGGACGCGGCGACGAGAAGGCGGCCGACCAGGCCGCCGTCGACGCCATGCGCAGCGCGCTGAACACGCTCGCCATCGAAGGCACCGTGGTGATCGGCGAGGGTGAGCGCGACGAGGCGCCGATGCTCTATATCGGCGAGAAGGTGGGAGCCGGCGGGCCCAAGATCGACATCGCGCTCGATCCGCTCGAGGGCACGACCATCACCGCCAAGGGCCTGCCCAACGGACTAGCCGTCATGGCGATGGCCGAGCATGGCGGGTTCCTCAACGCGCCCGACGTCTACATGGACAAGATCGCGGTCGGCGGCGGCCTGCCCGACGGCATCGTCGACCTCGACAAGACGGCCAAGCAGAACCTCGCCGACCTCGCGAAGGCCAAGAAGGTCGAGATCGCCGACCTCGTCGTCTGCATCCTCGACCGGCCGCGCCACTCCGAGTTGATCACGAAGGTCCGCGAGGCCGGCGCGCGCATCATGCTGATCGGCGACGGCGACGTGTCGGGCGTGATTGCGACCTCGACCGGCGATTCCGGCATCGACATCTACATGGGGTCGGGCGGCGCGCCGGAAGGCGTCCTGGCGGCGGCGGCGTTGCGCGCCATCGGCGGCCAGATCCAGGGTCGCCTGCTGTTCCGCAACGACGACGAGAAGGGCCGCGCCAAGAAGTGGGGCATCACCGATCTCAACCGCAAGTACTCGATGACCGATATGGCCAAGGGCGACGTGATGTTCTCGGCGACCGGCGTCACCTCGGGCTCGATGCTGAAGGGCGTGCGCCGCTTCCACAATGGCGCGGAGACGCATTCGATCGTGATGCGCTCCAAGACCGGCACGGTGCGCTGGATCTCCGCGCACCACAATTTCTCGATCAAGACCGGCCTTCCCAGCTGGGCGTAATTGCCCGGCAACTGGGCGTAACCTGACCGCGACGGCTTGGCAGGGCCGGACGGCCATGCCAGCCTCGCGGCATGCGGAGCGGGCCGATCGCTCTCCTGCTGATGTCGCTTACCCCGTGGGGTGAGGCTACGGGGCAGGATGGCTGCGGCCGCTTCGGTTGGTCCCTCAAGCGTGAAGTCGAGCTGTTCGGCGACGGCTACATGCCCGTGGTCGAGAGCACGGCGTGGCTGCCGAGGGAAGGCGCGTTCCGCCTGAAGCTCGATCCGGTCGCCGCCGCCTTCTACGCGGTGACGCCGGAACGCGGGCGCGACGACGGCTACGGCGGCAGCGTCACGCTGCAGTGGATCTCCGCGGGGCGCTACCAGATCACCCTGTCGGACGATGTCTGGCTCGACGCGATCCAGGCCGAGCGCCGCCTGCCGCTGCTCGCGACCAGCCACCTCTCGGACTGTCCGAACATTCGCCTGACCATCCAGCTCGAGGTCGACAGCAAGCCGCTCACCCTGCAGGTCGGCGGGGCGCAGGGTCGCCTGCTCGACATCTCGATCCTGCGCATACGCTAGGGCGCAGCAGCGGCCCTTACGACGGCATCGACATCGGTGACCCAGACGAGCTTCTGCTTCTGGATCGCCTCGAGCACGCGGCGCAGCGAGGCGGCGCCGGCCGGCGTGCCGACCACGAACGGATGGATGCCGATCGCCACGACGGTGGCGGGGCGGCCGGGGTCCTTCTCGGCCTCCTGCGCCAGCTCGACGATGTAGTCGATCCAGAAGCGCTCGAGGTCGACCGGTTCCTTGTAGCGCACCAGGTACTGGCCCATGTCGACGGTGACGGCCGGGTAGGGGATCATCGTGAGCTTGCCCGAGGGCGTGACGAGGCGCGTCAGCACGTCGGAGTCCATGCCGTCGAGCGAGTACTTGATCCCTTCTGCGGTCGTCGCCGGGACCGTGTCTGCGTTCGACCACACGCTGGGGCTCGACCAGCCCGTCGGGCGCAGGCCCGTGCCCTTCTCGATCAGGTCGAGCGTGCGTCGCACATAGGCCATCTGTGCCTGGACACCCTTGTCGAGGGGAAGCTGGTCGGTCGAGTTGTTGATGCCGTGGGCGACGATGGGCGCCTTCGGCACCAAGGCCCGGAACTGCCTCCAGATATCGGGATGATGTCCGGGGAACTCGGCACTCAGCGCGATGCTGAGCGGCGCGTTCTGCTCCTTGAACAGCCGGCCGACCCTCGGGATGCCCCATTCGATGGCGTACTGGCGGAAGGATTCGTCGACCAGGTCGGGCGTTCGGCTGGTCATGTCGGGCCGGAAGTTCGGCCCTTTGCCGATCCCCCAGGTCTCGACGTAGAGCACGAAGCAGATCGCGACCTTGCGGCCCTCGGGCCAGGCCTTCACCGGCACGGCTTCGCGCTGCAGGCCGCTTGCCCAGTCCTTCGTCTGGGCGGCGGCGGGAGCCGCGAGCATCGCGGCGGCAAGCAGCAGGGGCACGAAACTTCTCATGGCGCGGATGCTAGCAGGCGCCCTGCGCCAAGTCGTCCACAGCAGTCTCGGGCTAAGGTGAGGGCATGTCCGACAACGCAAGAGCCGAGCGCGCGGCCTTCCTGGGCGTCGAGCGCTCGCTGACGGGAAGGCGCTGGGCGGCGCGCCTCGCCGACGAGCGGGCGGCGCTCGCCATCGCGCAGCGCCATGGCCTGCCCGATGCGATCTGCCGCCTGCTGGCGGCGCGCGATGTCGGCCTCGACGCGGTGCCGGATTTCCTCGAGCCGACTCTGCGCAAGTTCCTGCCCGATCCCTCGCACCTCAAGGACATGGATGCCGCGGTCGCGCGCCTCGTGGCGGCGGTGCAGAAGGGAGAGAAGATCGTCGTGTTCGGCGACTACGACGTAGACGGCGCGACATCCTCGGCGCTGCTGCTGCGCTTCTTCCGCGCCGTCGGCGGCGACATCGGCGTCTACATCCCCGACCGCCGCAAGGAGGGCTACGGCCCCAACGCGACGGCGCTGCTCAAGATCAAGGAGGAGGGTGCGTCGGTCGTCGTCACGGTCGATTGCGGCATCACTGCCTTCGAGCCGCTCGCGGAAGCGCGCCGCGCCGGGCTCGACCTGATCGTGATCGACCACCACATGGCGGAGGTCGCGCTGCCCGAGGCGGTGGCCGTGGTCGATCCCAACCGGGTGGACGACGACAGTCCGCACAAGCACATGGCCGCGGTCGGCGTGGCCTTCCTGCTGGCCGTCGGCGTCAACCGCGCGCTGCGCGACGACGGCTGGTACACAGGCGACCGCAAGGAACCCGACCTCCGGCAATGGCTCGACCTCGTGGCGCTGGGCACGGTGTGCGATGTCGTGCCCCTGGTCGGCGTCAACCGCGCGCTGGTGCGGCAAGGGCTGCAGGTGATGGCGCAGCGGCGCAACGTCGGGCTCGCCGCCCTTGCCGACGTGGCGCGTCTCAAGGAACCGCCCGGCGCCTACCATCTCGGCTTCATGCTGGGACCGCGGGTCAACGCCGGCGGACGGGTAGGGCAGGCCGATCTCGGCGCGCGCCTGCTGTCGAGCGAGGATCCGCACGAGGTCGGCGCGCTCGCAGTCCGGCTCGACGAGTTCAACGCCGAACGGCGCAACATCGAGCGCGAGGTGCTCGATCAGGCGATCACGCGCATCGAGGGACTCTACGGGCCCGATCGCAAGGGCCTGCCGGCGGCGCTGCTCGTCGAGAGCGAAGGCTGGCATGTCGGTGTGATCGGCATCGTGGCGAGCCGGCTGGTCGAGCGCTACGGCCGCCCGGCCTTCGTGATCGGCATGGACGGCGCGCTGGGCAAGGGCTCCGGCCGCTCGGTGCGCGGTGTCGATCTCGGCGCGGCGGTGATCGCGGCGCGCCAGGCGGGCCTGCTGGTCAATGGCGGCGGCCATGCGATGGCTGCCGGTCTCACCGTGGCGCGCGACTCGCTGCCCGAGCTGACGCGCTTCCTCGACGAGCGCATCACGCCACAGCTCGGCGCGGCGCCGGCGATGCGCGAGCTCGGCATCGATGCGGCACTCGCGCCGGCGGCCGCGACCCAGGAACTGGTCGACATGATCGAGCGCGCGGGTCCGTTCGGCGCCGGCAACGCGCTGCCGCGCTTCGCGCTCACCGGCGTGCGCGTGAGCTACGCCCAGCCGGTCGGCGAGGGCCATGTCCGCTGCACCCTGGTCGGCGCCGAGCGTGGTCGCGTCGAGGCGATTGCCTTCCGCGCCAACCAGACGGCGCTCGGGCCGGCACTGCTCGATCCCGCGCGGCCGGTGCTTCATGTCGCCGGCGCGCTGCGAATCGACCGCTACGGCGGCCGTGAATCGGTGCGTCTGCAGATCGACGATGCGGCCCCGGCGGCGGGGTCGGTTCTGAGCTGAGTCCGGGTTGATTCGGCGGCATCTTGCAGGTACACCCTCGCCGCCGGCTTCGGTCCCCTTCGTCTAGAGGCCTAGGACACCGCCCTTTCACGGCGGCGACACGGGTTCGAATCCCGTAGGGGACGCCAACGGCCAAGCCAGATCTCGCCCGACGAACGCGATGCAACGAGTGCTGCCGATCGCGGCGGTCCATCTCCGAAGCACCTTGGCGCAAGGCAGCTAGATGCTGTCGGCTTGTTGCGTGCACATTGTCAGAATCCGGCAACTCCCCTAAGGTTTGACCCGTGGGGCGAACTACCAGTTGAACCAATGGTCGATGGCATATGCGGTGGGGCGCCGCACTTGGCGGTGCCGGAGCCGTGCCGAGATCCGACGTTGCCATGACTAACGCGTCGGCGCCCGCCGGACAGGACCGGTGGTTACGGCTTGCCGGCGCAATCGCGCTCGGCGTGACGCTGCTGTACGCGATCGTCAGCGTGGTCGTCCGGCCTGCGATGTACTCCGACAGCGCCTGGGGTTTCGTCGGTTGGTATTCGGGCAAGGGGCTGCCCTTCAACTACGCGATGGCCGTCGATCAAGCAGACATTTCAAAAGACGTCGTCGTCTTCCCGACATGGTGGAGCCCCGGCCAGTACATCCTGCCCGGCCTTCTGGAGATGGCGGGCCTCGATCTTGGCCAAGCGATCACGGTCGTGGTCCTCCTCTGCAGCCTGCTCGGATTGGTCGGTTGGTTCTTCCTCTACCAAGACTTCGGTTTTCCAGCGGCGAGCAGTGCCTTGGCCGTCGCGATCATCGCCCTTACGCGGCACTTCGCGTTGCCGTTCGGCATCTACAACGGCGGTGAGGTCCTGCTGTTCGGCATCGCGCCATGGTTCATCCTGCTGGTTTGGCGGCTACGGCAATTCGAATGGTGGGCCGTGCTGCCATTGCTGGCGGGCTCTGCGGTGATGGTGTTCGCCAAGCTGTCAGGACTGGTTCTGTCCGCAGCGATGATCGGCGCAGCCGTGATGGCGCCGATCGGACCCTGGCTCTCGAAGGACAGGCTCGGGCGGGCGGTCGTCGCCGCCACCGCGGTTGCCGTGATGGGTGCGCTCTTCTACGTCGTCTGGTTCTCGCGCGGCAGCACGCCGACCGAGGTGCATGCCGAGGCCGCGTGGTGGTCCATCGGCAGCTACGTGGCCTATGTGACGTCCGCATCGTGGGGCGCGGCGTTGTCGCTGGGTGACCTCGCCGCGTGGTTCCTGCTGCACCCGTCTCGACCGGTGTTCCAGTCGGCATTGCCGATCTACTGGCTCTTCCTGCCGCTGGCGCTTGCGACGTTCGCGTTGGTCGGATGGCGGCTATGGCGCAGCCATGCGGAGTACTTGCGTTTCGTCGCGTTCCTGGGCCTCGGAGTCGGCGTCGTGCTGGTGATGATCTCGGCCCGTGGCGCAGGGATCGGGACAGAGGAGAGGCACTTGCGAATCGTCTCGCTGGTGCTGTTCGTCGGGATCATCCACTCGGTACTGGACATGCCCGGCCGATGGGTTCGTGCGCTGTTCGCCGGTGTCGTCGTGGTCGCGTGCTTTTATGGCGTGACGTCCGCCGCGATGCGTGCCGTGGCGAATTCCGAGCGGCCACTTGGATCGCGTGGATTTCGTCACCTCGCTGCCGATCAGGCGCTCATCGATTACATACGGTCGATCGACACGCT
>SCVT01000756.1 GCA_004296815.1 Reyranella sp.
CTGCCTCCTGGTCGCCGGGGGCGCGTACGGCCAGAGCAACCGCCAGCTCCAGCCGATCCCGTCGAGCCCGAAGGAGGACCTGACGGCGATCGAGCAGCTCTTCGCGCCGCCGCCGGTCGAGAAGCCCAACACGATGTTCCCCGAGCTGCGCGAGCGCTGGAAGGACACGCCGGCTTTCCTGCGCGACTCGAAGATCGACTTCAATCTGCGCAGCTACTATCGCGACAACGTCACGAGTTCCCCGAACAGCAGCGCCGTGCAGGAGGCCTGGGCGTCGGGCGGCTGGGTCACGGCGGAGACCGGCAAGCTGTTCGATCTCGTGTCGCTCGGCGCCACGCTCTACACGTCCTTCCCGATCTACGCGCCGTCCGGCTACGGCAACACGCTGATGCTGCTGCCCAACCAGCAGGGCTACGCGGTGTTCGGCGAGCTCTACGGCCAGGCGCACCTGTTCGAGGACACGCACAAGATCACGGTCGGCCGCAAGCGCTACAACACGCCGTTCATCGGGCCGCACGACAACCGCATGACGCCCAACACCTTCTCGGGCTACTCGCTGATCGGGACTCTGGGCGACGAGAAGGGCGATGGGCTCAGCCTGCGCTACGGCGGCGGCTACATCGACGCCATGAAGCAGCGCGACGCGATCACCTTCCAGTCGATGGCGAGCGCCGCGGGCGTGCCGACCTCGAACGCCGGCGTCGGCGTGGTCGGCGGCCTGCTGAAATGGGGGCCGGCGTCATTGGGCGCGATGAACTACTACGGCCAGGACCTGCTCAACATCTTCTACGTCGAGGGCCGCTACGGCGTGGAGTTCGGCAACGGAATGAGCGCCGTCGCCGCCGCGCAGTTCGCCGCCCAGAACAGCACCGGCCAGGCGCTGATGAACGGTGGCACACCGTTCGCCACCAACGAGGTCGGCGCCAAGGTGCAGCTGGGCTGGGACGAGTTCATCCTGACCCTGGGCTACACCGCCGTGAACCCCGGCTTCGCGCTGCAGATCGGAAGAGC
>SCVT01000213.1 GCA_004296815.1 Reyranella sp.
TTGATCTGCGCCAGCGCCGGCGTCGCCATCAGCGCGACGGCCGCGACGGCCAGGGTTCCGTACAACTTTTTCATTCGAGTCTCCTTCGTCCCCGTTGAGCCCCCTCCACGCTTTGCGCGGAGTATGAAATGGAGCTTAGTGCCGCTCCTCCCAGCCCAGCAAGCCTTTGCGTCGGTATAGCCAGGGATATTGGCGGACCATCTGGCGTGCCCGCGTCAGCCGGTAGGCGAAGGCCGCGATCGCGAGCTGCACCGCCCAGCCGAGCAGGAAGCCGGCCGCCGACCACAGCTCGCCGTTGGCCAGCGCGTAGTCGAGGAAGCGCAGGGTCAACGACAGAAGCCCTGTGTAGAAAACGACCTGCAGCCACGGCCGCCAGGTCAGCGCCACGGCATGGCCGGTCGCGAACGAGGCCGGCCCGATCAGCACCAGGTTGAACAGCGCCACGTTGAACAGAGTGTCGCCGAACCAGTCGAACATGAAGGTGTCGAGCGGGCTCATGAGGGGCGTCTCATCCGTGCCCTCCCTCGAGGTAGGCCGCCCGCACCTCCTGGTTGGCGAGCAGCTCCTTGCCGCTGCCGCTCAGCCGCACCCGGCCGTTGGCCAGCACGTAGCCGCGGTCGGCGAGCCTGAGCGCATGGAAGGCGTTCTGTTCGACCAGGAAGATCGTGACGCCTTCTTCCCGTGCGATACGCCCGATCGAGTCGAAGATCTGCCGCACGATCAGCGGCGCCAGGCCGAGCGACGGCTCGTCGAGCAGCAGGAGCCGCGGCCGACTCATCAGCGCACGGCCGATCGCCAGCATCTGCTGCTCGCCGCCCGACAGCGTGCCGCCGCGCTGCTCGCGCCGCTCGGCGAGCCGCGGGAACATGGCGAAGACGCGTTCGAGGTCGCCCTTGAAATGGGCCGGGTCCGCGAGCGTCGCGCCCATCTGCAGGTTCTCGTAGACGCTCATGCGCGCAAAGATGCGCCTTCCTTCCGGCACCTGCGCCACGCCGCGCCGCACGATCTCGTGCGTCGGCAGCGCCGTGATGTCCTCGCCGTCGAGGCGAATGCTGCCGCCCCGCGCGCGGGGGTTGCCGCAGATCGTCATCAGCAGGGTCGACTTGCCGGCGCCGTTGGCGCCGATCAGCGTCACGATCTCGCCGCGCGTCACTTCGAGATCGACGCCGTGCAGCGCCTGGATGGCGCCGTAAAAGGTCTCGACGCCCTTCACCGAGAGGATCGAGGTCTCAGCCATCGATCGCTCCGTCGATCGCCTCGTCGTCGGTGCCGAGATAGGCGCGGATGACCGCCGGGTCGTTGCGCACGGCGCCGGGATCGCCCTCGGCGATCTTGCGGCCGTAGTCGAGCACAACGATGTGGTCGGAGATGTTCATGACCACGCTCATGTCGTGCTCGATCAGCAGCACGCCGATGCCGTCGCGGTCGCGGATCGAGACCAGGAGCTGGTTGAGTTCCGCCGATTCGCGCGGGTTCAGTCCCGCTGCCGGCTCGTCGAGGCAGAGCAGCACGGGCTCGGTGCACATGGCGCGGGCGATCTCGAGCCTACGTTGGGCGCCATAGGGCAGCTCGCCCGCCGGCCGGTCGGCGTCGGCCACCAGGCCGATGCGCTCCAGCCAGGTCCGCGCCAACTCGACGGCCGCGGCCTCGGCGCGGCGGAAGCTCGCCAGGCCCAGCAGGCCAAGCACGCTCCAGCCCGAGGCGCGCATCAGCTTGTTGTGCTGCGCCACCATCAGGTTCTCGAGCACGCTCATGCCGGGAAACAGCCGGATATTCTGGAAGGTGCGCGCCACCTTGGCGCGCTGGCCGATCTCGTGGCCGCGCATGCGCTCCAGCAGGAACTCGCTCGGCCCGCCGCGCAACGTCAGCCGGCCGATCGTCGGCTTGTAGAAGCCGGTGATGCAATTGAAGACCGTGGTCTTGCCTGCGCCGTTCGGCCCGATGATCGCGGTGATGGCGCGCGGCATGGCCGTGAAGGAGACATCGTCGACGGCCAACAGGCCGCCGAAGCGCATCGTGAGGTGCTCGACCTCGATCAAGGGCGTGCTCATGGCCCGCCTCCCGAACCGGCGGGATTGAGCCGGATCGACGGCTCGCGGTGGGCGATCAGGCCGCGCGGGCGGAACACCATGATCAGCACCATGGCGAGCCCGAAGGCCAGCATGCGGTAGTTGCCGAGGTCGCGGAACCATTCCGGCAGGCCGATCAGCAGGACCGCCGCCAGCACGACGCCGATCTGGCTGCCCATGCCGCCCAGCACGACGATGGCGAGGATGATCGCCGACTCGATGAAGACGAAGCTCTCGGGACTGATGAAGCGCTGCTTGGCGGCGAAGAACGAGCCGGCGAAGCCCGCGAACATGGCGCCGATCGCGAAGGCGGTGAGCTTGGTGTTGGTCGGGTTGATGCCCAGCGCCTGGCAGGCCGTCTCGTCCTCGCGCAGCGCCTCCCAGGCACGCCCAACCGGCAGCCGCCGCATGCGCTGGGTGAAGAGGTTGGTGATCAGTGCCAGCACCAGGATGATGTAATAGAGGAAGATCAGCCGGTGATTGCCGCTGAACGGGATGCCGAGCATCTCCGACACGGTCTGCTTGCCGGGCGGCGCCGTCTCCGCGAACACCGCGCCGAACAACGTCGGGCCCGGGATCGAGCCGATGCCGGCCGGTCCGTTTGTCAGGTCGAACCAGTTGAGCAGCACCAGGCGGATGATCTCGCCGAAGCCCAGCGTCACGATCGCCAGATAGTCGCCGCGCAGGCGCAGCACCGGGAAGCCCAGCAGCACGCCGAACAGCGCTGCCATCATGCCGGCGAGCGGCAGCACCGCCCAGAAGCCCAGCCCGTGCTGCGTGCTGAGCAGCGCATAGGCATAGGCGCCGACTGCGTAGAACGCGACGTAGCCGAGGTCGAGCAGGCCCGCGAGGCCGACCACGATATTGAGTCCCCAGCCCAGCATGACGTAGGTCAGGATCAGCACGCCGAGATCCATCGTCTTCTGGTCGGAGAATGGCATGGCCGGCAGCAGCACGGCGAACCCCAGCAGCAGCCAGCCGAACCACTTCATGGTGGCCTTGCCGACGGCGTTGCCCGACGGCGTGCGCGCCACCGCTGAGATGCCGTCGTCGACCCACGGCCACACGCCGCGGATCACCAGCAGCACGCCGCCCAGCGCCACGAACCAGTGCAGGAAGCCCGACGGCATCTGCATCGGCGAAGCGCCGACGGCGATCATCGCGACACCGAGCGCGATCGCCGGCCAGCGCAGGCCCTGCGCGGCGAGCGACAGGCCGAGCCGGCCGACGAAGATCACGACGACGGCAACCGCGAGGTCGACCAGGTGATAGTCGAAGCCGAGCCCCTTGCCGCTCACGTCGACGGTGCGGAAACCCACGATGAAGATGCCGAGGGCAGCGGCGACGAAGGCGGTGAGGCCCGCGTCCTTCAGCATCAGGGGCAGGCGCGGACCCATACGCTCAGACCTTCTCGATCTCCGGTTTGCCGAGCAGACCGCTCGGCCGGAAGATCAGCACCAGGACCAGGATCGAGAAGGCCGCGACGTCCTTGTACTCGCTCG
>SCVT01000214.1 GCA_004296815.1 Reyranella sp.
GCCACATATCGAGATCGAGGAGACGCTGCTCGGCCGCGACGCCGGCGGCGACCTGTTCGACGACCGTCCGACACGGCTCGCCCGCGCCTGGCGGGCACGTGAACGGGCGATGAAAGGTACATAGGGGAGGCACGACATGCGGATGATCGCATTAGTACTCACGGGCTTCGTCGCCCTGAGCCACGTCGGCATCATGATCCTGGAGATGTTCTTCTGGAACCATCCGCTGGGCCAGCGGATCTTCGGCATGACGCCGGAAGTCTCGGCTTCGTCGGCGGTGCTGGCGGCAAACCAGGGCCTCTACAACGGCTTCCTTGCGGCTGGCCTCGTCTGGGGCCTGGCGAGCGGCCGGCGCGACGTGAAGATCTTCTTCCTGGCCTGCGTCGTGGTGGCCGGCGCCTTCGGCGGGCTCACGGCCAAGACCTCGATCCTGTTCACCCAGGGCCTGCCCGCCCTGCTCGCCCTGTTGGCGGTGCTGGCCGCACCACGTCCGACGATGGTGGCGCGCTAGCAGCCCTTCTGCTTCTCGCGACAGAGGCGATCGAGCACCGAGGTGATCTCGGGCAGCATCGCCTTGGCGGCGACATCCATCGCGCGCCCGTTGGGATGCGGATCGGGCACCGTGACCCAGAGCGTCGACGGCTGGAGATTCTCGAAGGCCGGCAGCAGGTCGATGAAGGGCACGCCCAGCCCCTTCACGTCAGCGGCGACCTTGGCGGTGACGTCATTGAACGGATAGGGCTTGAGCTCGCGCAGCTCGGGCAGGTTGAAAACGACGAGCTGCGCGCCGATCTCGCGCGACGTATCGGCAAAGCCCAGCAGCGCCCTGCGGGTCGCCGTCCAGCCCGGCGCCTTGTCGTCGTAGAGCTCGCGGTAGTAGCGCTTCCAGTCAGGCGCCTCGCCCATCTGGCGCATCAGCGAGTCGACGCGGTAGTTGGCGACGACCCAGGCCGCCGAGTGCTCGTCCAGCCAGTTGGTCTTGCCGTAGCGCGGCATCGGCTCGGCATCGTTGATGAAATAGGTGAGCACGACGATGTCGGGCTTCATGCCCACGCCGACGTCGCGAAACAGGGTCAGCTCCTGCCGCGTGTTGTAGTTGCCGACGCCGAGGTTGAAGCCGTCGACCTTGCGGCCGCCCTTCTGCAGCGTCTCGATGACCCGGTGCGCGAAGGTCTCGTTCTGCGCCGCCCCCCAGCCGAGCGTCGTCGAATCGCCCACGAAGGCGATGCGCGCCACGCCGCCCGGCGCCGTGGCCGGGATCTCGGTCGAGCGGAAGCCGCGCGAGTCGGTGCGCACGTCGACGCCCATCAGGCGGACATCGGCATTGGGACGATGGCGATGGCCGAGATCGGGACGCTGGTCGCGCACCTTCACGTCGCGTGCATAACGCCACATCTCCAGCTCGTAGAGCATGCCGTCATCGAGAACGAGACGCGTCATTCCCTCGAGGAGCAACAGGCAGACTGCCGATAGAACGACGACGAGCAGTGTATTCGCGATGACCGACTTCATTCGTACCCTGATCCAAGACCCGGACCGCCGCTGGCTGGGGCGCCAGGATTCGAACCTGGGAATGGAGGAATCAAAATCCTCTGCCTTACCGCTTGGCTACGCCCCAGCAGCCGCCGATCTGGGCGGGCGCGAACATAGTGGGTTGTCACGGGTTCGCAACCCCGTCGGGAAAAGCCTGCAATCAAGCCGCCTGGGCGGCTTTCTTGAGAGCGTCGCCGTGCACGAAGCATCCGTCGGCATAGAGCAGCGGCGTCGCGGTCTCGTGCAGCGCCACGTCGACGATCTCGCCGATGTAGATCGTGTGGGTGCCGGCCGACAGCTTGGTCACCAGCTTGCAGTCGAACGAGACCGGGCAGCCCGTCAGCACCGGCGCGCCGGTGGTGAGCGTCGTCCACTCGCCCATGTCCTGGAAGCGCTCGTCACCCTCGACGCCGTCCATGCCGGCGAAGCGTTCCGCCAGCTTGCGGTGCTCGGGGCAGAGGATGTTGACGCAGAAGAAGCCGGCCTCGCCGATCGGATCGTGGGCGCTCGCCGTCTTGTTGACGCAGACCAGGATCTGCGGCGGCTCGGCCGAGACCGAGCAGACCGCCGTGGCCGTGAGCCCGCCCCGCACGTTGTCGTGCCGGGTGGTGATCAGGGTGACGCTCGCCGCAAGGTGGCGCATGCCCTTCTTGAAGGCAGCCGCATCGATGCTCATGGCGGCGACTCTAGGCCACAGCCGGCCGCCGCCGCCACTGCAAACAAAAGCAGCGTCGGCCGCTAACCACCGGCCCGGTCAGCGAAATCGGCAGATTCCACCGGCAAATCGCAGGCCGGCTGACGACATAAAAGCTTCACTAGACTGTCGTTCTTTGCAGTTGCCCATAGGCCCGCGGCCGCTACGGTCGGACCCGATGGCCGCCTCCGACACCGGACCCACCCAAGATACGGCCCCCGATGTCGCACTGCGGCTGATCGTGGCGTCCTGTCGCGCCGATCTCGCCAAATACCGCGCCGTCACCCTGAAGAGCCGCCGCCCGATCGGCATCCACCAGACCCGCGTGGCGCTGCGCCGACTGCGTGCCGCTTTCACGGTGTTCCGTCCGGCTGTCGGCGGTCCCAAGGTCCGCTCGCTCTCCGCCGAAGCCAAGTGGCTTGCCGGCGAATGCGCGCCAGCGCGCGATCTCCATGTCTTCCTGACCGAGAGCGTCGAGGACGTGCCGCCGCCGGTGAAGAGGATCGCGGCCCGGCTCGCCGCCACCCATCTGCAGCGTGCGCGGGCGGCCCTCTCCGGCGCCCGTTTCGCCGCCTTCGAGCGCGACCTCGCTTCCTTCGCGGCCGACAAGCCCGCAGTGGCCGGCGGCCGGCTCGACGAGTTCGGCCGCCGCGTGCTCGATGGCCGCCACGCCAAGGTATTGCGCCGCGGTCGTGGGCTCGCCGAGCTGGACGAGGAACGGCTGCACCGGCTGCGCATCGCCATCAAGAAGCTGCGCTACGCCGCGACCTACCTTGCGCCCGCCTTTGCGCCGAAGGACGCCAAGCCCTATATCGAGGCCACGGTGCGCCTGCAGGGCGCGCTCGGCGCCTTGAACGACCGCGCGACGGCCCGCCGGATGCTGGCCGATCTCGCAACGGCGGCGCGTCCCACCGAGGACGTGGCCGGCGCGCTCAAGGTTCTCGCCCGGCAGGCGGCAAGCGGCGCGAAACGCCGCCGCCGCAAGCTCGAGCGGACCTGGAAGGAGTTCAGGAAGGCCGGGCGCTTCTGGTGACGGCGGCAGCCGTCGCAACGGAGCCGAAATGAGCGACACGCAGAACGCCGCCGAGCAACGCATTCCCGTCACCGTACTGACGGGCTTCCTGGGCAGCGGCAAGACCACCCTCCTGAACAAGCTGCTGCGCCGGCCCGAGCTCGCCGACACCGCGGTGATCATCAACGAGTTCGGCGAGATCGGGCTCGACCATCTGTTGGTCGAGAAGTCCGACGACGAGGGCATGGTGACCCTGAACTCGGGCTGCCTGTGCTGCACGGTGCGCGGCGACCTGGTGCGCACCATGAGCGAGCTGTTCCTGAAGCGCGCCAAGGGCGAGGTGACGCCGTTCAAGCGCATGGTGGTCGAGACCACGGGCCTCGCCGATCCCGCGCCCATCCTGCACACGCTGATGACCGATCCGCTGCTCGCCTCGCGCTACCGCCTCGACGGCGTGGTGACGACGGTCGACGGCGTGAACGGCGCGAGCACGCTCGACAACCACGAGGAGGCGGTGAAGCAGGCGGCCGTCGCCGACCGGCTGCTGCTGACCAAGACCGACATTGCCGACGCGCCCAAGCTCGAGGAGCTGAAGCATCGCCTCTACCATCTCAATCCCGGCGCGCCGTTCCATTCGATCGCCGATGGCGACATCAACCCCAATGAGATCCTGAACGCCGGCCTCTATAATCCCGAGACCAAGTCGGCCGACGTGAAGCGCTGGCTGCACGAGGAGGCCTACGAGGGCGGCCACGATCACGGGCATGGGCACGGCCATCATCACCATGGCCATGATCACGGGCACGACCATGGGCACGATCATGGTCACGCCCACGGCGAGCAGGACCCGCACAACCCGAACCGCCACGACGACCGCATCAAGGCCTTCTGCATGACCTTCGACGAGCCGATGAGCTGGTCGACGGTGGCCGCGGCGTTCGACGCGCTGGTGACCTATCGCGGCCCTGACCTCTTGCGCATGAAGGGCATCCTGAACGTCAAGGACACCGACAAGCCGGTCGTGATCCACGGCGTGCAGCACGTCTTCCATCCGCCGGCCACGCTCGATGCCTGGCCCGAGGGCGACGACCGCAAGAGCCGCGTCGTGTTCATCACGCGCGACATTGCCGAGAGCACGATCCGCAAGGTCTTCGCCTCCTTCTTCGATGCCGAGAAGAAGGGCTGGAACCAGGACGAGGCGGCGAAGCCGCAATGAAGCTCGCGACCGTCACGCACGAGGGCCGCACCAAGGCCGTCCTCGTCTCCGCTGACAGCAAGACCGTGTGGCCGCTCGAGGCCCTGCTGGGGCGCCCCGTTCCCGACCTCGGGTCGATCGCGGGCGAGCTCGACGGGCTCAAGGCGAAGCTGAAGCCGTCCGGCGCGGGCCTGCCGATCGCCTCGGTGAAGATCGAGGCGCCGATCCCGCGGCCGGCGCGCAACGTGATGTGCGTGGGCAAGAACTATCACGAGCATGCGAAAGAATTCACGGCGAGCGGCTTCGACAGCAGCGCGGCCTCCGCGGCCGATGCGATCCCGACCGCGCCGATCATCTTCACCAAGGCGCCGGAGTGCGTGATCGCCGACGGTGCGGACATCCGCTACCCCGAAGGCGTGAGCGATTCGGTCGACTACGAGGCCGAGCTCGGCCTGGTGATCGGCCGCGGCGGCCGTGGCATCTCCAAGGCCGACGCCTATGCCCATGTCGCGGGCTACACGATCATCAACGACGTGACGGCACGCGACCTGCAGGGCAAGCACAAGCAGTGGTTCCTCGGCAAGTCGCTCGACACGTTCTGCCCGATGGGCCCGTTCCTGGTCACCGCCGACGCGGTCGAGCCGGAGAACCTCACGGTGAAGTGCTGGGTGAACGACGAGCTGCGCCAGGACGCCAACACGCGCGACCTGATCTTCGACATCCCGACCCTGATCGCCACGATCTCGGCCGGTATCACGCTGCGGCCGGGCGATGTCATCGCTACCGGCACGCCGGTCGGTGTCGGCATCGGCTTCAAACCGCCCAAGTTCCTGAAGCGCGGCGACAAGGTGACGATCGAGATCACCGGCCTCGGCCGGCTCTCAAACAAGGTCGCCTAAGCGGCGACAGGCCACACGGGCCGGTGCTTCAGGCCGCCGGTGCGGAACACCAGGAAGCCGATGATCGCGAGGTTGGCGAGGTTGAACGCCACGCCGAGACCGAAGGCCGGCGCGTAGTAGGCGAAGTGGTCGTAGAGCATGCCGGCGAACCAGCTGCCGAACGCCATGCCGCTCATCGCAGTGAAGAGCGTCAGCGGCATGCGCCATGACGCTTCCGACGACGGGAAGAGATCGCGGATCGCCACAGAGTAGGACGGGATGATGCCCGCGAAGCCCAGTCCGAAGGCGGCGGAGATCGCGAACAGGCCGGCCTCGTCCTCGGTCGTCAGGAAGAGCGAGATGGCCACGGCCTGACACGCCGATCCGGCGAGGATGGTGCGCAGGCCGCCGATCCGGTCGGCGAGCGCGCCCCAGGCCTGACGCGCCAGGAAGGCGGCCGCCAGCATCACCGACAGCATGACGGCGCTGCGCGTCGGATTGATGCCGATGTCGCTGCAGAAGGCCACGAGATGCGCCGACGGCACCGACATCGGGATACAGCAGAAGAAGCCTGCGACGCAGAGCAGCGCCTGCACGACGTTGGGATGCATGCCGGCGACGCGACGGCGTCCGCCGGCGCCGGCTGTCGCGGCATGCCGCGGCGGTGCGGGCGCGGCAGGCGGTGGCCGCAGGAACACGACAGCCGGAAGGATGACGGCCAGCACGACGGCGGCGTAGCCCAGCATCACGAACTGCCAGCCGACGGTGCTGATGCCGCGCTCGAACAAGGCGGGCCAGGCGACGCCCGCGACGTACTGGCCCGACGAGATCAGCGCGATCGCCGTGCCGCGCCGGCGGTCGAACCAGCGGCTGACATAGACCAGCAGCGGCGGATAGACGCCGCCACCGCCCAGGAAGCCCACCATCAATCCCTGGCCGACATAGAGCGCCCAGATCGAGCCGGTCGAGGAGAGCGCCAGCCCGCCCGCGATCATGCAGGCGCCGATGGCGACAGTGGTGCGCAAGCCGATGCGGTCGGCCAGCCAGCCCATCAGGATCCCGCCGGCGCCGGTGCCGACCCAGATCAGTGCGCCGGCCAGCGCCACCACCGCGCGTTCTATCCCGAGCGCCTCCTGCATCGGCTTCATGCCGACGACGATCAGCAGCGGCGCGCCGAACGAGATCGAGAGGATGCCTAAGGTGATCCACGCCGCACGCCACGAGGCGCGGCTTTCGACGCTGGATGCCGCGGCTTCGGCCATTTCCCCCTTCCGATCTCCTTGTTGTGACCGTTCTAGTCTGTCGGAGCCGCCGCAGCCATGGCATCACTTCGGGCAACGAAATAGACGGGAGGACCTCATGCGCTTGATGGCGAAATTCGGTTTCGTGATCCTGGCCGTGGCCGCGCTCGCGGCGCCGGCTTCCGCCCAGCCCTATCCCAACAAGCCGGTGAGGATCGTCGTGCCGTTCGGTCCGGGCGGTCCGGCCGACGTCTACGCCCGCGTGATCGCGCAGGAACTGTCCGACGTGCTGAAGCAGCAGTTCGTGGTCGACAACAAGCCCGGCGCCGGCGCGGTGATCGGCACCGACATCGTCGCGAAGGCTGCCCCCGACGGCTACACGCTGCTGATGATGTCCAACACGCACACGACCAACGAGACGCTGCTCGCCACCAAGCCCTACGTGCTGATGCGCGACCTCGCGCCCGTGGCGCCGGTCAACTCGTCCGATCTCGTGATCGTGGTGAACCCCTCGGTGCCCGCGAAGACACTGCAGGAGTTCGTGGCCTATGCGAAGGCCAACCCCGGCAAGCTCAACTACGCCTCTTCAGGGCCGGGCACGCCCTATCACATGGCAGGCGAGTTGTTCAAAGCGATGAGCGGCACCGACATGCAGCACATTCCGCACAAGGGCAGCGGCGAGGCGCGTGCCGCGG
>SCVT01000215.1 GCA_004296815.1 Reyranella sp.
GCAACACCATGAAGGAGGAGCAGCTCGACGACCGTTCGGGCGAGTTCCCGCGCTTCGACGAGCGCTTCTGCATGAGCGACTACCGCCACGGCTGGATCGTCGCGGGCGACATCACCGATCCCCGGACGGGCGAACCGCGCCAGGACGGGCTCGTCCACTACGACCTCAAGACCGGCAAGAGCACGGCGTGGAGCGCAGGCCCCGACGACCGGTTCGGCGAGCCGGTCTTCGTGCCGCGCAGCGAAGACGCCGCCGAAGGCGATGGCTGGGTGCTAAGCGTGCTCTATCGCGGCGAGGAGAAGCGCAGCGACCTCGCCGTCTTCGACGCGACCGACCTCGCCAAGGGGCCGCTGGCGCTGGCCCATTTGAGCAGTCGCGTGCCCGCGGGCTTTCATGGAAACTGGCGGCCGGGTCCGCTCTAGGGAGACCGCGATGATCGTCGTCCATCATCTCAACAACTCGCGCTCGCAGCGCATCCTGTGGATGCTGGAGGAGCTCGGCCTCGCCTACGAGATCAAGCCTTACCAGCGAAAGCCCAGCATGCAGGCGCCGGACGAGCTGCGTGCCGTGCATCCGCTCGGCAAATCTCCGGTCATCACGGACGGCGACAAGACCATCGCCGAGTCGGGCGCGATCATCGAGTACCTGTCGGAGGCTTACGGCGGCGGCAGGCTGACGCCGGCCGCCGGCACGCCGGAGAAGCTCCGCTACACATACTTCATGCACTACGCGGAGGGCTCGCTGATGCCGCTCCTGTTCATGAAGCTGGTGTTCGGGCGCCTGCCGACGCGCGTGCCGTTCTTCATGCGGCCGGTGGCGCGCGCGATCTCGTCGGGCGCCGACAAGACACTGCTCAACCCGCAGATCGGCAATCATTTCTTCTTCCTCGAGGGCGAGCTCGCCAAGCGCGACTGGTTCGCGGGCGACAGTTTCACTGCCGCCGACATCCAGATGAGCTTCCCGCTCGAGGCGGCCTCTGCGCGCTCTCCGGTCATCAAGCAGATGCCGCGTCTCAACGCCTGGCTCGACCGCATCCATGCGCGGCCTGCCTACAAGCGCGCCCTCGAGAAGGGTGGCGCCTACGAGCTGATGAAGTAGCGACGGAAACGGCGGACCGTGCTAGGTCCGACTCAACATTGCGAACGAACTTTCCACGGAGCGAAATGATGAGCCTTCCCGCCCTGCTGCGCGACAACCTCTCGATCCCGGTGGTCGGCGCGCCGCTGTTCATCGTGTCCAACCCGGACCTCGTGATCGAGCAGTGCAAGGCGGGTGTCGTCGGCTCCTTCCCGGCGCTGAACGCGCGGCCGAAGGAGATGCTCGAGGAGTGGCTGAAGCGCATCACCTCGGAACTCGCCGAGTATAAGGCGAAGCACCCCGAGAAGAAGGTGGCGCCCTTCGCGGTCAACCAGATCGTGCACAGCTCAAACGACCGGCTGCAGCACGACATCGACCTCTGCGAGAAGTACAAGGTGCCGATCCAGATCACCTCGCTGCGCGCGCCGGACGACGTGGTGAAGTCGGCGCACCGCTACGGCTGCCTGGTGTTCCACGACGTCACCAACGTGAAGCACGCCAAGCGCGCGCTGCAGGCCGGCGTCGACGGCCTCATTCTGGTCTGCGCCGGCGCGGGCGGTCATGCCGGGGCGCTGTCGCCCTTCGCACTCGTTCCGGAGATCCGCCAGTTCTACGACGGCACGATCCTGCTCTCGGGCTCGATCTCCAACGGTGCCTCGGTGCTGGCGGCCCAGGCGGTGGGCGCCGACCTCGCCTATCTCGGCACGCGCTTCACGGCGAGCAAGGAAGGCAACGCCACCGAAGCCAACAAGCAGTGCATCATCGATTCGTCGGGCGAGGAGATCGTCTACACCAACCTCTTCACCGGCGTGCACGGCAACTACCTGAAGCGGTCCGTGGCCGCCGCCGGCCTCGATCCCGACGCGCTGCCGGAAGCCGACAAGAGCAAGATGAATTTCGGCTCGGGTGGCAACATGAAGACCAAGGCTTGGCGCGACATCTGGGGTGCGGGCCAGGGCGTCGGCCAGATCCACGACGCGCCGCCTGCCGCCGAGATCGTGGCGCGGCTCAAGGCCGAATATGAGGCGGCACGCGCCGCCCTGTTCGCCGGCGAGACCGTGCCGACACGGATGAAGCAAGCCGCGGAGTAACGCCGCTTTGCCAAGCCGGCGGCCCTCCTGCTAGGGAGATGGCCGCATGATCCGTAGCCTTTACGACTGGGTGATCCGCCTCGCCCAACACAAGCGGGCCATCCCCGCGATGGGCGTCGTCTCCTTCCTGGAGAGCTCGTTCTTCCCCATCCCGCCGGACGTGATGCTGGTGCCGATGGTGCTGGCGAACCGCCAGAAGGCGTTCCTGATCGCCACGGTCTGCACGGTGTGTTCGGTGCTGGGCGGCCTGCTGGGCTATGCGATCGGCTACTATTTCTTCGAGACGATCGGCGCCTGGGTAGTGAAGACATACGGCCTGCAGTCGGGACTGGCCGCCTTCCGTGCCGGCTTCGACCAGTACGGAACCTGGATCATCCTGATCAAGGGCCTGACGCCCATTCCCTACAAGCTGGTGACCATCGCCTCGGGCGCCGCCCATTTCGACCTTTTTACGTTCGTCTGGGCGTCCATCTTGACGCGTGGTGTGCGCTTCTTCCTCGTGGCAGCCTTGCTGTGGAAGTTCGGCGAGCCGATCCGGGCCTTCATCGAGAAGCGCCTGACCCTGCTCACCTGGCTGTTCCTGATCGCGCTGGTGGGCGGCTTCGTCGCCTTCCGCTACCTGTTCTGAGGGAGCTTCATGGTCTTCCTGCAACGCCTGCCCATCCCCAGCCAGCTCGGCCTGCTGGCAGCACTTGGCAGCGGCGCATTGCTGGGTGGCGCGTTGTACTTCCAGTATGTCGTAGGCTTGGCGCCCTGCGAAATGTGCCACTGGCAACGTTGGCCGCATATCGTCGCCATCGCGGCCGGCCTGCTTGCCGTGGCCTCCTTCGCCTGGCCGCGGCTGGCGCTGGTGTTCGCGCTCGCGGCGATCACGGCCCTCGTCGTCACCTCGGCGCTCGGCGTCTTCCATGTCGGTGTCGAGTATCACTGGTGGCAGGGTCCACAGGCCTGCTCGGGCAACATCCCGCGCGGCCTCTCGCCGGAGCAGCTCAAGAAATACCTGTTCGGCGCCAAGATGGTGCGCTGCGACGAGACCGTGTGGTCGCTGTGGGGTCTTTCGATGGCCGGCTGGAATGCGCTCCTGTCCGCAGTCCTTGCCTTCGTGCTGGCCACGGGCGTGGCCGGCTGGGTCAGGACGCGCAAATGAGGACCGCCGAGAATCGCAATCCCGGCGATCCCGACGCGCGCACGTTCGTGGAGCGCACGATCCGCGTCGACCAGGCCGGCGAATTCGGCGCCGTGCGCATCTACGAAGGCCAGCTCGCCGCGCTCCGCTGGACCGGGCGCGGCCGGGGCGAGGCCAGCCGCAAGATCGCCGCCATGGCGCGAGCCGAACGCCGCCACAACAAGGAGTTCGACCGGCTGCTGGTGGCGCGCCGGGTGCGGCCGACGCTTTTGACGCCGCTGTGGAGCGCGGCGGGCTTTGCGCTGGGCGCCGCCACGGCGCTGATGGGCGAGAAGGCCGCGATGGCCTGCACGGTGGCGGTCGAGGAGACCATCGACGAGCACTATGCCGGCCAAGCCGCGGCCCTGGGCGACGATGAGGCCGAGCTGCGCACCACCATCGAGACGTTCCGCGCCGAGGAGATCGAGCACAGGGACGAGGCGCTGGCCTCGGGCGCCGAACAGGCGCCGGCTTACGGGCCGCTGACGACGGCCATCAAGGCAGGCTCGCGACTGGCCATCTGGCTGTCGACACGGATCTAGACGTCTCCCTCAGGACGTCTCGCCGTGGCCGGCGAGCGGTGATATCGCCAAGTGCTCATCGCCAATGCAAATTCGTGGCACCTCGACATTCATCCAAAATGGACGAATTCGTTGGTGACCGCGCCCGCTCCTCGTATTCAAATTCACCCCAAGCAAGACGTCTGGTTTCAGGGGAGTTCCGCGCTGCGCCCTGGTCGAGCACAGCGGGAAGCTGGGAGACAATGCAATGGCTATGGTTCGGCCGGGCGCGCCGCCGCTGGCCGCGGGGCCGCGA
>SCVT01000216.1 GCA_004296815.1 Reyranella sp.
GGCGCCTCTCGCCGATCGCCATCGAGTCGCTGTCGTCGACGACGACGAGGGCGACGTCGGCGATGGGCTTGCGCTGCTCTTCGATCAGCGAGGGATTGGCGAGTGCCGCGATCACCACGACGAGCGAGCCCAGTCGCCACATCGTGCCGCGCGCGCCGGCGCGCAGGCCGAGCAGGACCAGCACGAGGCCGATCGCGCCCAGCACGGCCAGCACCGTCCACGGCAGCAGCGGGTCGAAGGCGATCGAGACGGCGGAGGTCGTGTTCATCGCCGCAGCCTCTGCATGATGTCCTGGAGATGGACCTGGTCGTCCTTGTAGTTGCCGGTCAGCGCATGCATCACGAGGTTCACGCCGAAGCGGAAGCTCATCTCGCGCTGGGTCTCACCGCCCGGCGATACCGGCATCAGGCCGCGGCCGCGCTGGTCGACGGCCCAGGCGCCAGCATAGTCGTTGGAGCCGATCACGATGGTCGTGACGCCGTCGTTGACGCGCCCGCCGCCCGCCTCGATCCAGAGCTTGCCGCCCTGCCAGCGTCCGGGAACGTCGGACAGGAGATAGAACGCCTTGGTCAGCACGTGGTCCGGCGGCATCGACACCAGCGGCGGCGTCTCGACGCCCGCCAGCAGGCGCTTGAGGTCGGGATTGCCGCCGGCCGGACGGTCGAAAGTCATGTGCTGGTCGCGCGTGTCGATGAAGATGATGCCGCCGGTGCGCAGGTAGCGGTCGAGCGCGGCCTGGGCACGCGGCGAGAGCGCCGGCTGCGTCGGGGTCACGGGCCAGTAGATGAACGGATAGAGGCGCGGCTCGTCGCGCTCCAGGTCGAGGCCGACCGGATCGGCGGGCTCGACCGAGGTGCGGCTGCGCAGGATCTCGCTCAGGCCCTCGAGGCCCGCCTTGCTGACATCGTCGACTTCCTTGTCGCCGGTGACGATGTAGGCCAGCCGGATGTCGAGCGAGCCCTTCAGCGCCTGCTCGTCGGTGAGCGGCGGCGGGCCCGGCCGTTCGGAGGCTGCGGGCGCCGCACCATTCGCTCCGGGGCGTTGGGGCTGCTGCGCCTGCGCATCGGGCCAGCCGATCACGGCGACGGCCAGCAGCAGCGCGGCGGGCGCTGCGCGGCTGAACCGCACCGCGCGCGGCAGCAGGCCGCGCAGCCACAGCGAGATCAGCAGGTCGGCCAGCAGCAACAGCAGGGCAGCCAGCAGGAACCACTTGGAAAGATCGGTCTCGCCGCCCTCGGACAGCTTGTCGGTGGCAATGCCGCCCGGCAGGGCGAGCGGCTTGGGCGGCGCGATGCGGCCGCCGATGTTGAAAGCGACCTGGGCGTTCTCGTCGCCGTACAGGCCCGGCGGCGAAGCGGGCTTCGGCACGAAGGTCTCGCCGGCGTCGGCCGGCAGCATCTGGATGCCGGCCGGCGGCGCGCCGAGGCGGCCGAAGCCGTCGAGCGTACGCCACGGCTTCAGCGCCTTGTTGACGCCGTCGCCCGCGACGCCGCGCGAGAGCGTCACCAGCCGCTGCAGCATGTTCACGAACAGGCCAGAGAGCGCCATGTTGCTCCAGCCCGTGTTCGCCGTGGTGTGGATCAGCACGAGGTAACCTTGGCCGCGCTTCTCGCCGGTGACCAGCGGCGTGCCGTCGGCCAGCCGCGCCCAGGTCTTGTCGGCGAGGTCCGGCGTCGGCTCGGCCAGCACCTGCTGGGAGATGCGCACGTCCTTCGGGATCGGAATGCCGAGGAAGGGGCTGTTGGGCGGGAACTCGGAGAGTGCGCTCGGCTGGCCCCAGCTCATGATACCGCCCAGGGCGCGGTCGCCGAGGCGCAGCGGCGTCGGCACGAGATTGTCGGCACCGGCCGCGAGGTTGGGACCGGCGAAGCGCACGGCGATGCCACCGCGCTCGATCCACTTGGCGATCTCCTCGCGATCGTTCGCCGAGGGCGCCGCACCGTCGGGGATCAACAGTACGGCGGTGTTGCGCGTCAGCACCGATTCGCGATCGCCGATGCTCAGGCTCACGTAAGGATCGAGCGCGCGCTCGAGGAAGTAGATCTCCTGCAGGAGTGGCTGGCCGGTGGCCGAGGCGCGCTCGCCCAGGATCGCGACGGGACGGCGGCGGTGGCGCTCGTCGAGCAGGATCGCGCTGCCCGCGCCGCCCTGCGTCTCGATGTCGAGGCGGGCCATGCGGTTGCGCAGCTCGGCGGGCGCGGCCAGCACGCCTTCGCCCTGCGTGGCGGAGGCCGCGAAGTCGAGATCGATGCGGGCGACGACACGGCCCTGCTCGTCGGAGGCCTGGACGGCTGCCTTGCGCGGCCCGTCGGCCGTGGCGCGCAGCGCCCGCACCTTGAGGTCGCGTCCTTCGGCGGCGGGCGGCAGCAGCAGCAACGGCGTCGTCGCCTGGTCGGGCAGCAGCACCTGCAGGCCGTCGAATCGGCGCAGCCGGTCGGCCAACCGCGTCGCGCCTTCATCCTCGAGCCCGTCGCTCAGCCACACGACGTAGGCGCCGGGATCGACCTGCATCTGGTCGATGGCGGTCGTCGCGGCGGCGCGATCGGTCGGCCAGGGCTTGGGACGGAAGGCGCGCAGCAGGGTGCGCGCCTCGTCGGGGCGCATGGCGCCGCGTCGCACGGACGGTGCGTCGAGCGGTGCGGGCGCGGTACCTACGATCACGACCGGGCGGTTGGCACGCTCGGCGCGCTGGATCAAACGCTCGGCATGGGCGGTGCGCGTCGACCAGCCCGGCGCCGACGACCAGCCGTCGTCGATGACCAGCAGCAGCGGGCCACGGCCGGGCAGGTCGGCCTGCGGGTTGAGCAGTGGCCGGGCGACGGCAAGGATCAGCGCGGTGGCGAGCAGCAGCCGCAGCAGCAGCAGCCACCACGGCATCTTCATCGGCGTCTGTTCCGACGGCTCCAGGCCGATCAGCAGGCGGATCGCCGGGAAGCGCACCAACTTGGGCAGCGGCGGGATCAGCCGCAGCAGCCAGTAGATGACCGGCAGCGCGAGCAGCAGCGCCAGCATGCCCGGGGCGGCGAAAGCGAAGGCGCCGAGACTGAGCATGCCGTCAGGCCGCGTTCAGCCGACGCAGGTCGGCCATGGCGAGGTAAAGGGAAAGAAGAACGGTCTGCGGCGAGCGGTCGGTGCGATGCAGGTGCACCGTCCAGTTGGCCGGCCGCGTGAGGCGCTGCAGGCCTTCCTTCTGTGCGGCCAGTCGCGCGCCGTAGGCGCCGCGTACGGCTTCGACACGGCGGATCGTGTGCTGGCCCTCGGCCTCGAGGCCCTCGAACTTCACGTGGCCGTCGAACGGCAGGTCTTCCTCGGCGGGATCCAGCACCTGCACGAGATGGCCGCGCACGCCGACGCTTGCGTAGTAGCGGATGATCTCCTCGATCTTCTCGAGCGGGTCGAGCCAGTCGGAAACCAGCACGACCGTGCCGTGAGCCGGCAGCGGCATCATCGGCGGCAGGCTGGGCGGCGTGCGCGCACTGTCGCGAGTCTCGTCGAACAATGTCTCGGCGACACGGCGTACCGCGATGCGTCCCGAGATCGGCCGCATGCCGGTGCCGAGCACCGCGACACGCTCGGCGGCGTCGGTCAGCAGGCTGGCCAGCGCCAGGGTGATGAGCTCGGCGCGCACCGCCTTGGTGTCATGATTGCGCAGAGAGGCGTACTGCATCGACGGCGAAGCATCGCGCCACAGCCAGACGCTGGCCGCGGCTTCCCATTCGGTCTCGCGCACGAACAGGTGACGGCTGCGCGCGCTCTGGCGCCAGTCGATCTGGCTGGCGCTGTCGCCGTCGCGATACGGGCGGTACTGCCAGAACGCGTCGCCCTGGCCGACCCGTCGCCGTCCGTGCACGCCCTGGATCACGGTCGCCGCGACCCGGTCGGCGGCAACCATCAGCGCGGGCAGGGTGCCCGCGAGCTCCAGGGAGCGATGAAGGGTGGTGGGGGCGGCCATTGGCTCCGGTGCGCTACTCAGGCCAGCATCAGGCCAGACGCGCGCACATCTGGGCGATCACGGACTCCACGGTCACACCCTCGGCACGGGCCGAGAAATTCACCGCCATGCGGTGACGCAGGATCGGGCCGGCGAGCGCCACGACGTCGTCGACCGACGGCGCAAGGCGGCCCTGGATGATCGCGCGGGCGCGGCAGGCCAGCATGAAGGCCTGGCTGGCGCGGGGGCCGGGGCCCCAGGCGACACGCTGGCGGACGACATCGAGGTCGCTGTGCTCGGGACGGCCGGCACGCACCAGCTTCAGGATCGCATCGACGACGCTCTCGCCGATCGGCAGGCGCCGGACGAGGGCTTGCGCCGCCATCAGGTCGGCGGGCGTCAGCGCCTGGACGGGCGTCGGCGTCGTGGCGCCGGTGGTGCCGATCATGATCTGGCGCTCGGCGGCCTCGTCGGGATAGCCGACGTCGATCTGCAGCAGGAAGCGATCGAGCTGCGCTTCGGGCAGCGGGTAGGTGCCTTCCTGCTCGAGCGGGTTCTGCGTCGCCAGGACATGGAAGGGGCCCGGCAGGTCGTAGCGCTTGCCGGCCACCGTCACGTGCTTCTCCTGCATGCTCTGCAGCAGTGCGGACTGGGTACGCGGGCTCGCGCGGTTGATCTCGTCGGCCATCAGGAGCTGGGCGAAGACCGGGCCCTGCAGGAAGCGGAAGGAGCGGCGGCCGCCGTCGCTCTCCTCGAGCACTTCCGAGCCCAGGATGTCGGCCGGCATCAGGTCGGGCGTGAACTGGATGCGCTTGGCGTCCATGCCCAGCACGACGCCCAACGTGTCGACCAGCTTGGTCTTGGCGAGGCCGGGCACGCCGATCAGCAGCAGGTGTCCGCCCGAGAGAAGCGCAACCAGCGTTTGATCGATCACGTCCTGCTGGCCATAAATGACCTTGCCGATGGACGCACGGGCCGCTCGAAGCTGTCCGCCGAGGCGCTCGATGTCGGCCAGGGCGGCCTGGGCGTCGGCGTCGGTAGCAGTGGATGTGTCGGGGGCCACCAGGGCGCTCCTGTGTCGGGGGAATATGGTTGAGGGAAGCCCAGAATTGAGGCCGGAACAAGGGCATGACGGTTGACGAAATTGTGCGGCGGGTCGGCGAGCGCAGTAGGCGTTTGGCATCCGGATTGCCCGTGTCCCAGCCACCTCTCGGCAGCGACTTTTCGCTGAATGGGGTCGTGTCGGCACCGGAGACGTGGCGGCCGGCCGCCGTGCTGGTGCCGCTTGTGCGGCGCGAGCCCGGCATCACCGTCCTGCTGACCCAGCGCACGGAGGACATGCCGAGTCATGCCGGCCAGATCGCCTTTCCGGGCGGTCGCCAACAGGCCGAGGATGTCGATGCGATCGCCACGGCGCTGCGCGAAACCGAAGAGGAAGTGGGGCTCGGCCGCGAATTCATCGAGGTGATCGGGCCGGTCGACCACTACCGCACGGGAACGGGCTACGAGATCACGCCGATCGTGGGCATCGTGACCCCCGGATTCATCCCCCGTGCAGATCCACGCGAGGTCGCAGACGTGTTTGAGGTGCCGCTGGAGCACTTCCTCGACGAGCGCAATCACCGTATCGACAGCCGGGTCTGGCAGGGCCGCGAGCGGCGCTACTACGCGATGCCGTACGGCGAGCGCTACATCTGGGGCGCCACCGCCGGTATGCTGAAGAACCTTCACTTCGTCCTGACCGCCGCCGGCTGACGCCGGACGGGAGCCCGCATGCGCATCGTCCTTCTGGTCCTCGCCCTGGTGATGGCGCCCACGGTCGCCTTCTTCTTCTGGGCGTGGGCGGTGAAGATCAAGCAGGAGCGCCGGCTCGCCGGCACGCTGCCGTCCTGGCAGGACCTGCCGATGACATGGCTCGGCATCGCGGGCTTCGCCTCGGCCATCGCGGGCTTCATCGTCATGTTCTTCACCCAGAACCAGGGTTACGGCGGGCTCTTCGCGTCATGAAGCCGTCCGGCCGTCTCGACGTCGTGCCCTGGGCGAAGGACGCGGCGGTGCACACCTTGTTCGATGCCCTGGTTGGTGCCGGCATCGCAGCGCGTTTCGTCGGCGGCTGCGTGCGCAACTCCGTGCTCGAGCGACGCATCGAGGATTACGACCTCGCCGTCGACAAGCCGCCGGAGACGGTGCTGCAATCCCTGAAGGCGAGGCGGATGACCGTCGTGCCGACCGGCCTGAAGCACGGCACCGTGACGGCGGTGATCGAGGGCCGGCCGTTCGAGCTCACCACGCTTCGCCGCGATGTCGAGACCGACGGCCGCCGCGCGATCGTGGCCTTCACCGACGACTGGCTGGAGGATGCGAGCCGCCGCGACTTCACCTTCAACGCCCTGTATGCCGACCTCGACGGCACGCTCTACGATCCGTTCGACGGCCGCCGCGATCTGGCCGATGCGCGCGTGCGCTTCATCGGCGACGCCGACACGCGCATCGCCGAGGACCGGCTGCGTGTGCTGCGCTTCTTCCGTTTCCATGCCTGGTATGGAAAGCCGCCGTTCGACCCGGCGAGCTTCGATGCCTGCCGCCGCAACGCTGGCACCTTGCGCGGTCTCTCGGGCGAGCGCGTGCGCAAGGAACTGCTGCGCCTGCTCGAGGCGCCGGCGCCGGCCGACACGATCGCCGCCATGGTCGAAGCCGCGATCCTCGACCAATGGCTGCCCGAGTGTGTCGGCGCGGCGCGGCTGCGCGAGCTGATCGCGCGCGAAGACAAGCCCGATGCGTTGCGCCGTCTCGCCTCGATCCTGCCGACGGGCGCCGACGCCACAGCGATCGGCAAGCGCCTGAAGCTTTCGACGCAGGAGTCGCTTCGACTTGAAGTGATGCTGGCGCCCGAGCCCGCGATCGACGTGGCGGGTGGGCCGAAGGCCTGGCGGGCAGGGATCTATCGGCTCGGCAACGGCCTCTACGCCGATCGCCTTCTGCTGGCGACGACAGCCGCCGGCGACTGGCAGGCAGCGCTCGCTACAGCGCGAGGGTGGACGCCGCCCGAGCTGCCGGTGAGCGGCGGCGATGCGCTGAAGCTCGGGCTCAAGCCCGGCCCGAAGGTCGGCGCGCTGATCGAGGAGGTCGAGCGCTGGTGGATCGACGGCGACTTCACCGCCGACCGCGCAGCCTGCCTCGCCGAGCTCGAACGGCGCGTGAAGGCACCGTGATACGTCCGGGTCTCGCCTTCGTGCTGTGGCTGGCGATCGCCGCCGTCGTCGTTCTGAACGACGCGGTGGGCGACACCTGGATCGCCGCCACGCTCTCGGTGCGCGCGGTCGAATGGTACAAGGCGCTGGTGCCGATCCCGTACGTCGCGCTGGTGGCAATCATCCACGCGCGCCGGACCGCCGGACCGCAATGGCTCGAAGGCGCGCTCGTTGCCGCGTTCCTCTGGCCGACCTCCACGATACTGGTCGACTTTCTCTATATGCGACTCACCTACGAGTCCGACGCCGCTGCCTTCCTCGATCGCTTCGGCGTGTGGTGGGGCGCGCCCTATCCGCTGCTGGTGCTCGTGCTGTTCGCCGCGCCGCTGATCGCTGGCAAGGTCTTCGCGCGGCGCTAGGGCCAGCGCACCTCGGGTGGCAGCGACATCAGGATCGCCTCGACATTGCCGCCGGTCATCAGGCCGAACTTGGTGCCGCGATCGTGCAGCAGGTTGAACTCGACGTAGCGCCCGCGGCGCGCGAGCTGGTGCGCGCGGTCGGCGTCGGTCCACGGCTCGTTCATGTGGCGGCGGACCAGCTTCGGGTAGATGTCGAGGAAGGCGTTGCCAATGTCGCGCGTGAAGGCGAAGTCGCGGTCGTGGCTGCCGCTGTCGAGATAGTCGTAGAAGATGCCGCCGACGCCGCGCGGCTCGCCGCGATGGGGCAGGAAGAAGTACTCGTCGCACCATTCCTTGAAGTGCGGATAGTAAGAGGCATCGGCCGCGTCGCAGGCCGCCCGCAGCGTCGCGTGGAAGTCCTTCGTGTCCGGATCGTGCGGCACCATCGGCGTCAGGTCGGCGCCGCCGCCGAACCAGGCGCGCGTCGTCACGATGTAGCGGGTGTTCATGTGCACCGCCGGCACCTTGGGCGACTGCATGTGGGCGACCAGCGAGATGCCGGCAGCGAAGAAGCGCGGATCCTGTGCCGCACCGGGGATCTGGCTACGGAACTCCGGGCTGAACTCGCCGAACACGGTCGAGACGTTGACGCCGACCTTCTCGAAGACGCGGCCGCGCATGATGGCCATCGTGCCGCCGCCGCGATCCTCGCCGGCCGGGCCCTTGTCGCGCTGCCAGGCCTTGCGCTCGAAGCGGCCGGCGGGCGTCGCGCCCTGCAGCTCGTCCTCGATCTTCTCGAACGTGGCGCAGATGCGGTCGCGCAGGCCCTCGAACCAGGTCCGCGCTTCCTGCTTGCGCCGGGTGACCGTCGCGTCGTCGGGGAGCGGGCTCGGCCCGTTCGGGCCGGTGGCGGTGCGGGCAGGCTTGGCTGTCATGAAAGCGTGTCGAATCCCGAGGTCTGGCGAAGCGCCTCGCTCAATACCATCGCCGCCGCCAGCGCGACATTGAGCGACCGTGCGCCGGATTGCAGCGGGATGCGGACCCGGAGATCGGCGGCGGCATGGACCTCGGCCGGCACGCCCGCGCTTTCGCGGCCCATCAGGAGGACGTCGTCCGGCTGGAACCGAGCCTGGGGCAGCCGGACGGCGCCGGCCGTGCTCAGCAGGACCAGCCGTCCCAGGGGCCGATCCCGGCAGAAGGCCGCCCAGGAAGCGTGTCGGACGATCCGGGCGAGATCGTAGTAGTCCATGGCCGCCCGACGGATCCGCTTGTCGTCCACCGGGAAACCGCAGGGCTCGATGACGTCGAGAGGGAGGCCGAGGCCGGCGGACAGGCGGATGAACGCCCCCAGATTCTGGGGGATGTCGGGCTCGAAGAGGGCCAGTCGCATGGTGTTTTCTATCCCCGTCCGCGCCGCGGAAGCGCCCTCCGTGCGGCACGCTGTCACAGAATGCCGCCCAACGGGCCTGCGACCAACAGAGCCTTGAAACAAAAGGGGCTTTCCCGGCTATATACCCGCCATCTCCTCGGGGGGACGGAAGAGAGTAATCATGGCTTCTTCAAGCATTCCAGCCGGCGGGCACAGCGACCCGACCCGGCGCGACTTTCTCATGGTCGCGACGGGCGCCCTTGCCGGCGTCGGTGCCGCGGCCGTCGCATGGCCGTTCATCAATAACCTCAATCCCGCCGCGGACACGCTGGCGCTGTCCACCGTCGAGGTGAACGTGCAGCCGATCCAGGTCGGCCAGGCCGTCACCGTGAAGTGGCGCGGCAAGCCCGTCTTCATCCGGCATCGCACGCCGGAGGAGATCAAGGAGGCCGAGGCCGTGCCGATGTCGGCGCTGCCCGATCCGGAGAGCGACAACAAGCGTGTCACCGACAGCGCCAAGAAGGTCCGCCCCGAGTGGCTGATCATGATCGGCGTCTGCACCCATCTCGGCTGCGTGCCGCTCGGCAACAAGCCCGGCGACCCCAAGGGCGAGTACGGCGGTTGGTTCTGCCCGTGCCACGGCTCGAGCTACGACACTTCGGGGCGCATCCGTAAGGGACCGGCGCCGAAGAACCTCGAGGTTCCCGAGTACCTGTTCTCTACCGACAGCCTCGTTCGCATCGGCTGATCGACGTCGATCGCCTCAGGAGTTCCAGAATGGCCTCGTCTCACGGCACGCCGCCGGTCTTCAACAACAAGGTGATCGCCTGGATCGATCACCGCCTGCCGATCTTCTCGTATATCGAGAAGGAGTATCACACGTTCCCGACGCCCCGGAATTTCAACTACTTCTGGAATTTCGGCGCGATCGCCACGGTGATGCTGGTCCTCATGATCGCGACGGGTGTCGTGCTGGCGACCAACTACACGCCGCACGTGCTGATGGCCTTCGACTCCGTGGAGCGCATCGACCGCGACGTGCCGCAGGGCTGGCTGATCCGCGACCTGCACATGAACGGCGCGTCGTTCTTCTTCATCGCCGTCTACGTCCACATCTTCCGCGGCATGTACTACGGCTCCTACAAGGCGCCGCGCGAGCTGCTGTGGATCCTGGGCGTGGTCATCTTCCTGCTGATGATGGCGACCGCGTTCATGGGCTACGTGCTGCCGTGGGGCCAGATGAGCTTCTGGGGCGCCACCGTCATCACCAACCTGTTCTCGGCGATCCCGGTGGTGGGCGAGTCGATCGTCACCTGGCTGTGGGGCGGCTTCGCCGTCGACAACCCGACGCTCAACCGCTTCTTCGCGTTGCACTACCTGCTGCCGTTCATCATCGTCGCGGTCGTGGCGCTCCACGTCGTGGCGCTGCACGTCCACGGCTCGAACAACCCGACCGGCATCGACCCGAAGGGCCCGCAGGACACCGTGCCGTTCCATCCGTACTACACGATGAAGGACGGCTTCGGCGTCGTGGTCTTCCTGATCGTGTTCGCGGGCTTCGCCTTCTTCGCGCCCGACTACATGGGCCATCCGGACAACTACATCCCGGCCGACCCGCTGGTGACGCCGGCGCACATCGTGCCCGAATGGTACTTCCTGCCGTTCTACGCGATCCTGCGCGCCATTCCCGACAAGCTCGGCGGCGTGCTGGCCATGTTCGGTGCCATCGCGGTGCTGTTCATCCTGCCCTGGCTCGACACCAGCCGCGTCCGCTCCTCGACGTTCCGGCCGATCTACAAGTGGTTCATGCTGGTGCTGGTGGTCGACGTGGTGGTGCTCGGCTTCTGCGGCGCCAACCCGCCGGAAGGCTTCTGGGTGCCGCTGTCCCAGGTGGCCACGCTCTACTACTTCTTCCACTTCCTCATCCTGCTGCCGGTCCTGGGCAAGATCGAACGGCCATTGCCATTGCCGCCCAGCATCGCCGACTCGGTGCTCAAGAAGAAGGCGGTGTAGGAGCCATGCGTAAGCTGATCGCCACGAGCGCCGTCGCGCTCGCAGCCCTCGTCACCGGCGCCGTCGCCATCGCCGCCGGCACCACGCCCACGCCGCCGAAGAAGCAGTGGCACTTCCAGGGGCCGTTCGGCACCTACGATCGTGCCGCCGCCCAGCGCGGCTATCAGGTCTATCAGGAGGTCTGCGCGGCCTGCCATTCGCTGTCGCTGCTGGCCTATCGCAACCTGATGGAACTCGGCCTGACCGAGAACCAGGTGAAGGACCTGATCAAGGACATCCAGGTTCCCGACCTGAACGACGACGGCGCGCCGATCGATCGCCCGGCGCGTCCCTCGGATCGCTTCAAGAAGCCCTTCCCGAACATGGCGGCTGCTGCGGCGGCCAACAACGGCAAGGCGCCGCCCGACCTCAGCGTCATCGCCAAGGCGCGCGAGAACGGCCCGGACTATCTCTATGCGCTGCTGACCGGCTACGTGCCGTTCGACAAGCTGACGCCGGACCAGATCAAGGCGTTCGACGTGAAGAAGGACGACAACTTCAACACGTACTTCCCGGGCCACAAGATCGCCATGGCGCCGCCGCTGGCCGACGACAAGGTGACCTACGCCGACAACACCAAGGCCACGCTCGCGCAGCAGTCCTCGGATGTCGTCGAGTTCCTGGCCTGGGCGTCCGAGCCGCACATGGAAGACCGCAAGCGCACCGGCGTTCGCGTCGTCCTGTTCCTGCTCGCCCTGGCCGGCCTGATGTACGCCGTGAAGCGCATGGTGTGGTCGGACAAGCACTGAGCTTTCGACCGCCCCGCCTCTCCACCGACATAGGGCCCCATACTTCGCGTATGGGGCCTTTTCTTTTGAGCGCAGCGATGGGGAAAGCTCGCGAACCGATTGTTCCGCCGCCGACCCTTGACGCCACGGGCACCCCTCCCACGTCCCAGGGACGTCCACACCCCAGGAGGGCGTCATGTGCGACTACTCACTCGAACTCTATCGCTCACGTCCTGCGGTCGAAGGGGAGCAGTACACCCTTCGGCGCTTCCCCAGCGGCACGATGGGCTTCACCGCCGCGCGCGACTGCGAGACGGCGGTGTGCCTGCCCGCCGACGCACATCTCAGGCTGGAGGGCATCGGCGAAGCCATTCGCCAGGCCTATGTCGTCAACTCGACCGAAGAGGTGGTCACGACCCGCATGGACGGCACCGCCTTCTCCCACCGCGACGCCGTGCGGTTCGCGAACGGCCGGGAGGTGCTGCTTCAGGGCCTGAATGCCGGAACCGTGGCCACGCTTATCGAGGCGCTGCCCGAGGCCGAAGGCCTATCTGAGGTACGGGCTCAGCGCGAGCTGGTCGACGCCTGACGCCAGAGGGCTGTCACTTCTTCTTGCCCTTCGAGATCACGCCCGATGTGGCGAGCTTGGCGTACTCGGCCTCGCCGAGTAGCGGCTTCAGCAGGGCCTCGTTGTGCTCGCCGACCTTGGGCGCGGCGCTCTTCAGCGCGCCCGGCGTGCCGGACATGCGCGGCACCACGGGATGCGTCGGGATCTCGCCCATGTCCTCGTCGTCGATCTCGATCAGCGATTCGCGCTCCAGCACATAGTCGTCCTGGACGATCTGCGAGATGTCGTAGACCGGCCCGATCGTGACGCCGGCCTCGTCGAAATAGCGCAGGTTCTCGTCGAGATCGCGCGCCGCGATGAAGCTGCCGATGATCGCGTCGAGCTCGAGGCCGTTCTTCACCCGCTCGATGTTGGTCGAGAAGCGCGGATCCTTCACCAGCTCCGGCCGTCCGATCTTGACCAGCACCCGCTCGGCCATGCCCTGGGTCGAGGCCGACAGGCAGACCCAGTGGCCGTCCTTGGTCTGGTAGACGTTGCGCGGGGCGGCGTTGGTCGAGCGGCTGCCGGTGCGGACCTTCACGTCGCCGGTCAGCTTGTAGTTCGCGGCCTGCGGGCCGAGCATGGAGTAGAGCGGGTCGAACAGCGGCAGGTCGAGCGTCTGGCCCTTGCCGCCGTTCATCTCGACCTCGCGCAGCGCCACCATCACCGCACCGTAGCCGTTCAGCGCCGCCATGCAGTCGGCGAGATACATCGGCGGCAACACCGGTTCGCGGTCGGCAAAGCCGTTCATCGAGGCGAAGCCGCTATAGCCTTCGATCAGGGTGCCGAAGCCCGGCTTGTGGCGGTAGCGGCCG
>SCVT01000217.1 GCA_004296815.1 Reyranella sp.
CGAACGGGCCGTGGACGCGGGCGATCTTGCCGCCGCCGGCCATGTACAGCATGTCGCCCTGGCCCAGCAGCTGCTCGCCGCCCTGCTCGCCCAGGATGGTGCGGCTGTCGATCTTGGACGTGACCTGGAAGGAGATGCGGGTCGGGAAGTTGGCCTTGATGGTGCCCGTGATGACGTCGACCGAGGGGCGCTGCGTGGCCATGACGACGTGGATGCCGGCGGCACGCGCCATCTGGGCGAGACGCTGGACGGCCGCTTCGATCTCCTTGCCGGCGACCAGCATCAGGTCGGCCATCTCGTCGATGATGACCACGATGAAGGGCAGCGGGTTGAGGTCGATCTCCTCGTCCTCGAAGGTGGGCTTGCGTGTCTCGGGATCGATGCCGGTCTGCACCTTGCGGGTCAGCACACCGCCCTTGCGCGCGGTCTCGGCGAGCTTCTCGTTGTAGCCCGCGATGTTGCGGACGGCGACCGCGCTCATCGCGCGGTAGCGGTCTTCCATCTCGCGCACCACCCACTTCAGCGCCACGATCGCCTTGCGCGGCTCGGTGACGACCGGTGTCAGCAGGTGCGGGATGTCCTGGTAGACGCTGAGCTCCAGCATCTTCGGATCGATCATGATGAAGCGGCACTTGTCCGGCGACAGCCGGTAGAGCAGCGACAGGATCATGGTGTTGACCGCCACCGACTTGCCCGAGCCGGTGGTGCCGCCGATCAGCAGATGCGGCATGCGGGCGAGGTCGGCGATGACCGGATCGCCGCCGATGTCCTTGCCCAGCGCCAGCGGCAGGCCGAGGCGCGTGTCCTCGTAGTGCCTCGTCGACAGGAGCTCGCGCAGGAACACGGTCTCGCGCTTGGCGTTGGGCAGCTCGATGCCGATCACGTTGCGGCCGGGCACGGTGGCGACGCGGGCCGAGACCGCGCTCATCGAACGGGCGATGTCGTCGGCGAGGCCGATGACGCGGCTCGACTTGGTGCCGGGCGCAGGCTCCAGCTCGTAGAGCGTGACCACGGGGCCGGGCCGCACCTTCACGATCTGTCCCTTCACGCCGAAATCGTCGAGCACGGTCTCGAGCAGGCGCGCGTTCTGCTCCAGCGCCTCCTCGTCGATCTTGGGCTCGGCGCTGACCCGCGAGGGCAGCGACAGGATGTCGAGCGGCGGCAGCTTGTATTCGTTGCCGAGGTCGAGCTCACGCTGGCCGGCCTTGGCGGCGCGCTTGCCCTGCGCCACCGGCTGCTTGCGCGGCACGATCTTCACGACGGGCGCGGCGCGTGCGGCCTCGGCCGCCTGCTCGGCCTCGAGCGCGTCGTCGGGCGTGAAGGGATTGTCGTCCTCGACGTCCTCGTCCTGGGCCTCGACGGCCGGCTCCTCCGGCAGCAGCTCCGCCTGCGGCGGCAGCGGCTCCTGCGGAACCGGCGCCGGCATCGCGGGCGGCGCAACGAACGGCGCCACCGGCGGCGCGGCTTCGAAGCCCGGCTCGATGCGGCCGCCGTCGGCCGCCGTCACCGGGGTCGAGCGGCGCAGGGCGCCGAAACCGGTCAGCCGGCTGAGGAAGCCGCGCTTGGGCTCGGGCTCAGCCTCGTAGGCCAGGAAGGCCGGAGTCTGCGGCTCGAGAGGAACCGGCGCTTCGGGAATCTCGCCCGGCGCCCGCTCGATCGGCGCATAGGGCGCGTCGACCAGCAGCGAGTCGCGCGGCGGCAGCGGTTCGCCCTGCTCCGGCAGCGACTGGTAGCCCGGCTGGAAGCGCGCCGGATCGTACTGGCTGGCGTCGATCTCGCCCGGGATCTCGGCATAGCCGATCGAGGGCGACGGCAGGTCGTGCTCCTCCTCGACCTGCTGCGGCTTGCCGCGCCACAGGCCGACCGCAGCGCGCGCGGCCCAGGCGAGGCCGAGGAACGGCGCGCGCAGGATGCGGAAGATCAGCGGCAGGTCGGTGCGGTTCATGCCGAGCGCCGGCGCCATCGCGATGAAGGCGAGCGCCGCACAGGCCGGCTCGATCAGGGTGAGCGCGCCGCCGCTCGAATGCGTCAGCACCATCTCGCGGAAGCGGCTGACCAGTGCGAGACCGACCAGCCCACCCGGGCCGGCATGCGTCGCCGCTCCGCCGACGTCACCGAGTCCAACGCAGGCCACGCTCATCATCAGGAGCGCCAGCAGCAACAGCGAGAGGCGCAGGCCGAAGAAGCCGAGATGGTGGGTGCGCACCATGCGGACACCCCAGGTGATGAAGGCGACCGGGGCCAGGATGATGGCGAGACCGAAGGTCTGCAGCAGCAGGTCGGAGATGTAGGCGCCCGGCATGCCGAGCAGGTTGACCGGCGTGCGCGCCGTGGCGTGATTGAGCGAGGGATCGCCCGGGCTGTAGGTGAACAGCGCCATCAGCAGCACGAGCCCGAAGCCCGCGGTGGCGATGCCCACGATCTCCATCATGCGCCGGCGCAGGAAGTCGCGCCCGCCCTCCGGCAGGATCGAGGTCTTGGGCTGCAACGCTGACGATACGCTCAGCATGGCCATGCGCGTGTGCGCTCCCTACAGGACGGCAGCGAGGCGCTGGAGCCCCTCGCGGGTGGTCTTCTCGTCGTGCACCAGCGCCACGCGGATGTAGCGGTGCGCGGTGTTGATTCCGTTCGTCTCGCGGCAGGCATAGGCGCCCGGCAGCACCTTCACGTGCGCCTCGCCCCACAGCTTGCGCGTGGCTTCCTCGCCGTCGCCGACGTCGAGCCACAGGAAGAAGCCGCCGCCCGGCGTGTAGTAGCCGAAGCGGTTGTGCAGGATCTGCTCGGCGACCTTGAAGTTCTTCTGGTACCAGTCGCGCGTCTGCAGCGGATGCGTCTCCTCGCGCCACAGCGCGGCCGAGGCCTTCTGGACGGCGAACGGGATCTGCGGCCCGCCGTAGGTGCGCCAGCGCAGGATCATGGCGATCAGCTTCGGATCGCCCGCCACGAAGCCCGAGCGCAGGCCGGCGGCGTTCGAGCGCTTGCTGAGCGAGTGGAACACCACGAGGTTGCGGAACGGATCCTTCTGCCCGGTCTCGTCGATCTCGAGCGCCGCCTCGAGCGCGCCCGGCGGGGCAGCGCCGGTGTAGATCTCGGCGTAGCACTCGTCGACCGCCAGCACCGTGTCGTGCTTGCGGCAGAGACGGATCAGCTTCTGGAGATACTCCTTGCTCGCGATCGCACCCTGCGGGTTGGCGGGCGAGCAGAGATAGACCACCGAGAGGCGCTTCCATGTCGCCTCGTCGAGCGACTCGTAGTCGGGCAGGAAGCCGTTGGCCTCCGGCGCGTTGACCAGCAGCGGTTCGCCGCCCGACAGCACCGCGCCGCCGAGATAGGCCTGGTAGAACGGGTTGGGCAGCGCGACGATCGGCTTGCCCCCGCCCTTCTCCTGCGGCGTCGCCACCGTCGAGATGATGTAGACGCCTTCCTTGCTGCCGGCCGTCGGATGGACGTGGCGGTCAGGATCGAGCAGTCCCTTGGGCAGCTTGTAGCGGCGCGTCAGCCACTCGCAGATCGCGAGGTTGAGGTCGGGCAGGCCCTGGTTGGGCGGATAGCGGTTCCAGCCGTCGATCTCGTCGTTGACGATCTGGCGCGCGAACGCGGGCATCGCGCCCTGCGGCTCGCCGACCGACATGTTGATCATCGAGAGATGCTGCGGCGGCGCGATCGGGGCGATCAGGGCGGCCAGCCGCGCAAACGGGAAATCGGTCAGCGTCTCGGTAAGCCGCGGATTGAACATTCTTTTTCGTTCCAGTGGCCCCCTGCCAAGGACAGGGAGGCCGACGCAAAGCAACGGCGCCGTCCGGAAGGGGGCCCGGCCGGCCTATTTAGGTGCCCATTGTATGAAACAAATTAACCAATAACAACAAGGGAATAGGCGATTTTCTTGAGACGGTGGAAGGGGTTGGGACCCCTTCCCCGCCGGCCTACAAGGGCTGGGAGGCCCCTATTGCACCCGTTCGCCGTGCAGGGCGGTGTCGAGGCCCTCGGTCTCCTCGTCCTTGGTGACCCGCAGCCCGATCGCCACGTCGACGATCTTCAGGATGATCCAGGTCGCCACCGCGCAGAACACGCCGATCGCCACGACGCCATAGAGCTGGGTCAGGATCTGCCCGCCATTGCCGTCGACCAGGCCGACCGCCTGGCCCTTGGCGACGTCGTTGATCGCCTTGGTGGCGAACACGCCCACCATGATCGAGCCCAGGATGCCGCCGACGCCGTGCACGCCGAACACGTCCAGAGAGTCGTCGTAGCCCAGCCGGGTCTTCAGGATCACCGAGGCCCAGTAGCAGACCGCACCGGCCAGGAAGCCGATCACCATCGCCGCCCACGGCTCGACGTAGCCCGCCGCCGGGGTGATGGTGCCGAGTCCCGCCACCGCGCCGGTCAGGATGCCGAGCACCGAGGGCTTGCCGCGCGCCGCCCACTCGATCGCCATCCAGACCAGCGCCGCGACGGCGGCGGCGATGTGGGTGTTGAGCATGGCGCTGCCCGCCAGCTCGCCCGAGGCGAGCGCGGAGCCTGCGTTGAAGCCGAACCAGCCGACCCAGAGCAGCGAGGTGCCGATCAGGGTGAGCACGAGATTGTGCGGCGCCATGTACTCCTGGCCGTAGCCCTGGCGCTTGCCGAGCACGATGCAGCAGACCAGGCCCGCGATGCCGGCGTTGAGATGGACGACCAGGCCGCCCGCGAAGTCGAGCACGCCCGCGGCGCCCAGGAAGCCGCCGCCCCACACCCAGTGCGCCACCGGCACGTAGACGAAGAGCAGCCACAGGCCCATGAACCACATCATGGCCGAGAACTTCATGCGCTCGGCGAAGGCGCCCGCGATGATGGCCGGCGTGATCACGGCGAAGGTCGCCTGGTACATCAGGAAGACGTTCTCCGGCACCGTCTTGGCGAGATCGTGGACGCTGCCCAGCAGGCCCGCACCGAAAGCACGCGACAGCGAGCCCAGCACGCCGTTCAGCGCACCGCCGTCGGTGAAGGCCAGCGAATAGCCGAACATGAACCACAGCACCGTCACCAGGGCGGCGATGGCGAAGGCCTGCACGGCGGTGGCCAGCACGTTCTTCTTGCGCACCATGCCGGCATAGAAGAGCGCGAGGCCCGGGATGTTCATCATCAGCACCAGGACCGTGGCCATCAGCAGCCATGCAGTGTCGCCGGTGTCGATCTGGGGCTTGTCGGCCGCCACGGCGGCCGGAACGAACGCCATCACGCACGCCAGGGGCGCGCCGAAGCGCAGGACCGTCTTGTGCATTTGTTCTCCCGTGTCTTGTCTTGGTCTTGTCGTGTCGTCTTGCTTGCTTGTCTTGCGGTAACTCCCCCGGAGCGCGCTAGAGCGCGTTCGATCCCGATTCGCCGGTGCGGATGCGCACCGCCTGCTCGACCTGGGTGACGAAGATCTTGCCGTCGCCGATCTTGCCGGTGTGCGCGGCCTTCTGGATGGCCTCGATGGCGCGCTCGACCTGGGTGTCGTCGACCACGATCTCGATCTTCACCTTGGGCAGGAAGCTCACGAGGTATTCGGCGCCGCGATAGATCTCGGTCTGGCCCTTCTGGCGGCCGAAGCCCTTGACCTCGCTCACCGTCAGGCCCGACACGCCGACGCCGGTCAGTGCATCGCGCACCTCGTCGAGCTTGAACGGCTTGATGATGGCGGACACGAGTTTCATCTGCTTTCCCCTCCTGCCTTTCCGGCTTTCGGCAGCAGACTGGCGCGTCGTCCGCGCGGCGTCAAACCGCGGAAAAAAGACAAAGAAAAAGGCCCGGCGAGAGACTCGCCGGGCCCCAGGTGATCCGCCGCGACACGGAAGCGGCGGACGAGAGGGAACCAGGAGGAGAGGGGGTTCCCAAACTCGAGGACGAGACGGTTAGTGGATCGTCTCGCCGTGCAGGTTGATGTCGAGGCCCTCGATCTCCTCTTCGGTCGTGACGCGCAGCCCGATCAGGGCGTCGACGATCTTGAGGATGATGAAGGTGGCGATGGCGCACCACGCGATGCAGACCAGGGTGCCCCAGAGCTGGGTCAGGACCTGGCCGGCATTGCCGTCGATCAGACCCTTCTTGCCCTCGCCCGCGATCACCTCGATCGCGAAGACGCCGGTCAGGATGGCGCCGACGAAGCCGCCGATGCCGTGCACGCCGAAGGCGTCGAGCGAGTCGTCGTAGCCCATCGCCTTCTTGAGGCCGGTGGCGCCCCAGAAGCAGACCAGGCCGGCGACAAGGCCGATCACCAGCGAGCCCATCGGGTTGACGTAGCCCGAGGCCGGCGTGATGGCGACGAGGCCGGCGACGGCACCCGAGATGATGCCGAGGACCGACGGCTTGCCGCGCGTCACCCACTCCGCGAACATCCAGGCGAGCGCCGCGGCGGCCGTGGCGAACTGCGTCACCGCCATCGCCATGCCGGCATTCGGGCTGGCGCCGACGGCGGAGCCGGCGTTGAAGCCGAACCAGCCGACCCAGAGAAGGGCAGCGCCGATCACCGAGTAGACGAGGTTGAACGGCGCCATGTTCTCGGTGCCGTAGCCCTTGCGCTTGCCCAGCACGAGGGCGCAGACGAGGCCCGCGACACCGGCGTTGATGTGCACGACCGTGCCGCCCGCGAAGTCGAGGACGCCCCAGTCGCCGAGGAAGCCGCCGCCCCACACCCAGTGGGCGATCGGCGCGTAGACCACCAGCGACCAGATCGCCATGAACCACATCATGGCCGAGAACTTCATGCGCTCGGCGAAGGCACCGGCGATCAGCGCCGGGGTGATGATGGCGAAGGTCAGCTGGAAGCACATGAAGACGGTCTCGGGGATCGTCTTGGCGAGATCGTGCACGCCGTCGAGCGTGAGGCCCGCCATGAAGATGCGGCTGAGGCCACCGATGATCGTGCTGCCCGAGGTGAAGGCGAGGCTGTAGCCCACGACCAGCCACAGGACCGAGATCAGGCAGGTGACGGCGAAGCTCTGCATCACCGTGGCCAGCACGTTCTTCTTGCGCACCATGCCGCCGTAGAAGAGCGCCAGGCCCGGGATGGTCATCATCAGCACGAGCGCCGTCGAGGTCAGCATCCAGGCGGTGTCGCCGGTGTCGAGCTTGGGCGCAGCCGGCGCAGCGGCGGGCGCCGCCGCGGCCTGGGCCAGCGCCAGCGCCGGCAACAGCAGCACGCAAGCGGCGGCCCCCGCGCCCGCGAGCAGCGAATTGGTCTTGAACTTCATCTTTGTCCCCTCGGATCTTGAGTTGATTTGGGCTGGTTGGATCACAGCGCTTCGGCGCCGGACTCGCCGGTGCGGATGCGGATGGCCTGCTCGACGGAGAGCACGAAGACCTTGCCGTCGCCGATCTTGCCGGTGCCGGCCGCCTTGCGGATCGTCTCGACCGCGCGCTCGACCATGCCGTCGTCGATCACGACCTCGATCTTGACCTTGGGCAGGAAGCTCACGGCGTACTCGGCGCCGCGGTAGATCTCGGTCTGGCCCTTCTGGCGGCCGAACCCCTTCACTTCGCTGACCGTCAGGCCCTGGATGCCGAGCGACGTCAGGGCGTCGCGGACCTCGTCCAGCTTGAACGGCTTGAAGATTGCCATGACCATTTTCATTTGCGCCTGTCCTCCACCGCGGGCAGAGCGCCCGCCTCAAACACGGGCGAACTCGCCCCCAAAGCTCACGGACAGGTGAGCAAGCTCTGTGCCAACGGCTTGTGAAATGCCCGCGCGGCTTGGCACGCCCCTTGCGGGG
>SCVT01000218.1 GCA_004296815.1 Reyranella sp.
ACCTCGGCCACGATGCCGGCGAACAGTTCGGGCGCGCGGTTGGCGACGGCGCCCATCAGCATGCCGCCGGCGCTGGCGCCATGGGCGACGATGCATCCGGGCGACGTGTACTTCGCCTCGATCAGGGCGCGCGCCGATGCGACGAAGTCGTCGAACGTGTTGGTCTTCTTCTCGCGCTTGCCGTCGAGGTACCACGACCAGCCCTTGTCGGCGCCGCCGCGGATATGGGCGATGGCATAGACGAAGCCGCGATCGACGAGCGACAGGCGGTTGGCGGCGAACGAGGCCGGCATGGACATGCCGTAGGAGCCGTAGCCATAGAGCAGCAGCGGCGCGCTGCCGTCGGGCGTGAAGTCGCGCCGATGCAGGATCGACACCGGCACCTCGGCGCCATCCTTGGCCCTGGCGAGGATGCGCGTCGTGACGTAGTGCGCGGGATCGTGGCCGGAGGGAATCTGCTGGCGCTTGCGCAAGGTCCGCGCGCGCGTCTCCATGTCGTAGTCCCAGACCTCGGTCGGCGTGGTCATCGAGGAGTAGGCGAAACGCAAGGTCGTGGTGTCGAACTCGAAGCCGCCCACCATGTCGAGCGCATAGGCGCTCTCGTCGAAGGCGATCGTGTGCTCTGAGCCGTCACCGAGATCGCGGATCACGATCGAGGGCAGGGCGTTGCTGCGCTCCAGCCGCGCGAGATGGCCCGCGAAGAGGTCGATGCCCAGGATGTAGGTGCCCGGCCGGTGCGGCACCAGCTCGCGCCAGTGCGCGCGGTCCGGCGTGGCGAGCGGCGCGGTGGCGATGCGGAAGTCGATCGCGCCGTCCGCATTGGTCAGGATGAAGAGCTCGTCGCCGCGATCGGCCACGCTGTAGCGCACGCCGGTCTCCCTCGGCGCGATGAGCCTCGGCATCGCGTTCGGATCGGCGAGATCGATCAGCCGTTGTTCCGACGTGTCGTGGTCGCCGCCGGCGATGACGCAGAAGCGGCCACTGGCGCTTTCGTGGATGTGCGTGAACCAGCCCGCGTCCGGTTCGATCCAGACCACGACGTCGTTTGCCTGCGGCGTGCCCAGCACATGCCGGTAAACCTTGAGCGGCCGATGGTTGTCGTCGATCTCGACGTAATAGAAGAAGGTGCCGTCACGGCCCCAGACGACCTGGCCGCCTGTGCGCTCGACGACGTCGGGCAGGTCCGCGCCGTCGGCCCAGCGGCGTACGCGGATGGTGAAGTATTCCGAGCCGCGCGTGTCGGCGCTCCAGGCGTGCAGCAGATGGTCGGGCGAATGCCGCGCGCCGCCGAACTTGAAGTAGGTCGAGCCTTTCGCGAGCTGATCGCCGTCGAGGACGATCGCGGGCTCGCCGCCGCCGCCGCGGGCCGTGCGGCCGATCATCTCGTGCTGGCCGCCCTCGCGGAACCTGCGCAGGTAGGCGAAGGGTCCGTCCGGCGTCGGCACGCTGGAATCGTCCTCCTTGATGCGGCCGCGCATCTCGGCGACCAGCGCCTTCTGCAGCGTCTCGGTGGGCGCCAGCACCTCTGCGGTATATCGGTTCTCGGCCTCGAGGTAGGCGCGGATGTCGGGCGCGAGGATCGAGGGATCGCGCAGCACCTCCTGCCAGCGAGGATCCTTCAGCCAGGCATAGTCGTCCTCGACGGCCGTGCCGTGGAGAAGGCGGGTGGTGGGGCGACGCTCCGCGACCGGCGGCTTGTTCACGCGGCGCTCAGGCGTAGTTGCCCGCCTTGGCCGGCGATTTCGCAGGTGTCGCGCTCTTGCCGTCGAGAAGGCCGCGCATCTCCGCACCCTTGGCGTCCCACCAGTCCGCGAGGATGCGGACGTCCCAGCCGATGCAGAAGTGCTTCACGCCCATGTCGAGATACTTGCCGGCCTGGCTCGGGTCCCGCAGCTCGACCCGGGGATGCAGGCCCTTCTTCAGCGCCGTCTCGATCGTCTTCTTCTCGGCCGCCAGCACCTCGGGATCGTTGTACTGGCCGGTCTTGCCGATGCTCATCGAAAAGTCCGAGGCGCCGAACTGCACCATGTCGAGGCCGGGCACCGAGAGCACGGCGTCGAGATCGTCCACGCAGGACTTCTTCTCGACCATGATGGCGATCACGACCTCGTTCAGCGCGTCGACGTAGGCCGGCGTGCCGCCCGTGCGTACCGTGCCGACATCGCGGCGCATGCCGACGCCCAGCCGCCCGCGGCCGCGTGCGCCCTTCGCCATCGTCGTCTCGGCGCGCACCGCATCGACTGCGGCCTTGGCGTCCTCGACCGAGCGGATGTCGGCGAACAGCACGCTCTGGAAGCCCGAGCCGATCGCGCGCATCGCCTGGTGCGTGTACTGCGTCTGCTCGATCTTGATCATGCCCGACATGTTGCAGAGCTCGAACGCGCGGCCGAGATTGTCGAGGTCGTGCATCGTGAACGGCGCGTACTCCGCGGTGAACTCGACATAGTCGTACTGCTTGGAATGCCCGATCAGCTCCACCAGCGTTGGCCAGGCCGAGAGGATGTGCGTGCCGACGGTCGGCTTGCCTTCGTTCAGGCGCTCACGGAGCGGATTGCGCGTCATCTTGTTCCCTCGGGCTAACGGTTCGCGCTAGTGTGGCATCTTGTGTAGGGGGAGTTCCATGTTTCCGACGAAGGACAAGCTGACAATCTGCTTCGCGCACGCAGCATATCAAATGAAAGACCGTTTCGAGCTGCGCAAGACGGGCATCGCCAATTTCCAGGTCCGCAACTACGACGATCTCGTGAAGCGGATCGGCGAGGCCGATGTCGTGCTGGCGTCGGGCATGTGGAAGAACGACCTGATCCCGCACGCCGGCAAGCTGAAGTTCATCC
>SCVT01000219.1 GCA_004296815.1 Reyranella sp.
CAATCCGCATGCCGCCAGTCCCTCGGTCCATCTCCTGTCGAACGGCCGCTACTCGGTCATGCTGACGGCAGCGGGGTCGGGTTACAGCCAGTGGAATCGGCAGGACGTGACGCGATGGCGGGAAGACACGACGCGGGACGATTGGGGCAGCTATCTCTTCCTGCGAGACGTCGAGAACGGTGCCGTGTGGTCGCCGACCTCGTCGCCGGTCGGAACGCCGCCCGATAGCTATGACGTGATGTTCGCGGAGGATCGCGCGGAGTTCGTGCGCCACGACGGCAGCCTGTCGACCAGCCTCGACGTCGTGATCTCGCCCGAAGACGACGCCGAGGTGCGTCGCCTGTCGCTCACGAATTCAGGAACGACGGGCCGGGTGATCGAAGTCACCTCCTATGCTGAGATCGCCTTGGCGCCCCGGGCCGCCGATGCCGCCCACCCGGCCTTCTCCAAGCTCTTCATCCACACCGAGTACCTGCCGGGAACCGGGGCCATCCTGGCGACGCGCCGACGCCGCGAACCGACCGACACCGAACTGTGGGCCGCCCATCTCGCCGTCGTCGAAGGCGATGCGGTGGGCGGCGTCGAAATCGAGACCGATCGTGCGCGGTTCCTTGGCCGCGGCAACGAGATCGGCGATGCCGTGGCAGCCTTCGACGGTCGCAGGCTTTCCGGCACTGTCGGCGCCGTCCTCGACCCCGTTTTCGCGTTGCGCCGGCGGCTGCATGTCCCGGCCGGGGGCACGGTACGCATCGCCTACTGGACGATGGTGGCGCCGTCGCGCGACGCCCTACTCGACCTCATCGACAAGCATCGTGACGCCAACGCCTTCACGCGGGCCGCCACGCTCGCCTGGACGCAGGCCCAGGTCCAGCTTCGCCACATCGGCGTCAGCGCCGCGGAGGCCGCACGCTATCAGCGGCTGGCCGGCCACATCGTCTATGCGAACGCCGCCCTGCGCGCCTCGCCCGACGCGATCCGGCGCGGCCTTGCGCCACCCCCCGCGCTTTGGGCGCAGGGCATCTCGGGCGACCTGCCGATCGTGCTGGTCAGGGTCGACGAGGTCGAGGAGACCGGCGTCGTACGCGAACTGCTGCGCGCGCGCGAGTACTGGCAGATGAAAGGGCTGGCGGTCGATCTCGTCATCCTGAACGAACGCAGCGCCTCCTATGTGCAGGACCTGCAGGGCACGCTCGACGCGCTGGTGCGCACGAGCCGGGCACAGAGCCCTCAGGGCGCGGACCAGACTCACGGCGGAGTTTGGGTGCTTCGCGCCGATCTGATGACGGTCGAAGCGCGGGCGCTCCTGAACGCACTCGCGCGCGTCGTCCTGATCGGCGCCCGAGGCAGCCTCGCCGACCAGCTCGACCGCGCGCAACCGACGCGCGGCGCGGCCCCGCCGCTCCGTCAGCATAGCTCCGCAGCGACGCCAGTGCCGGCTCAGCCCCCTCCCGACATCCTTCAATTCTTCAATGGATTGGGCGGCTTTTCCGCCGACGGCCGCGAGTACGTGACGGTGCTGGGACCCGGCCAGGCGACTCCCGCGCCGTGGATCAACGTGATCTCAAACGCCTCGTTCGGCTTCCAGGTCGCGGCCGATGGCGGTGGCTACACCTGGTCGGAGAACAGCCGCGACAACCAGCTCACCCCCTGGTCGAACGATCCCGTCGCGGATCGGCCCGGCGAGGCCTTCTACGTGCGTGATCTCGACAGCGGCGAGCTGTGGTCACCGACGGCACGGCCGACGCGCGATCACACCGCGACGTATGTCGCGCGCCATGGCCGCGGCTACAGCCGCTTCGAGATGACCGCCAACGGCATCTCGCTCGAGCTGACGCAGTTCGTCGCGGCGGACGAGCCCGTGAAGATCTCGCAGCTCACCGTACGCAACGTCTCCGGCCGCCCGCGCCGCCTCGACGTCACGGCCTACGTCGAATGGACCCTCGGCCTCGCGCGCGGGGCATCCGCCCCGACGATCGTGACCGAGCGCGACAGCGATACCGGCGCGCTCCTGGCGCGCAACCGATGGAACCTTCACCATGGCACGCGGGTGGCTTTCGCCGATCTCTGCGGTCGACCGACAGCCTGGACCGGCGATCGCGGCGAGTTCATCGGCCGCAACGGCAGCACCGACAGGCCAGCGGCGCTCGTCAAGGGAGCCGCGCTTTCCGGCCGGCTCGGTGCCGGCCTCGATCCTTGCGCGGCCCTCCAGACCACCGTCACGCTGGCGCGCGACGAAACGCAGGATGTCGTCTTTCTCCTGGGCCAGGGCGCCGACGCCGCCGAGGCGCGGCGTTTGGTGGCACGTTATCGCGCGATGGATGCCGGCGAGGTCCGCCGCAATGTCGTGACCCTGTGGGACGAAATCCTCGACACCGTCCAGGTGGAGACCCCGGACCGCGCGTTCGACCTGATGCTCAACGGCTGGCTGCTCTATCAGACGCTTGCCTGCCGTTACTGGGCCCGTTCGGCGTTCTACCAGGCAGGCGGCGCGTACGGATTCCGCGACCAGCTCCAGGACGTGATGTCGCTCGCCGTCGCCCGCCCCGACCTGGCGCGCGCGCATATCCTGCGCGCAGCCGGGCGCCAGTTCGTCGAAGGCGACGTCCAGCATTGGTGGTTCCCGGTCGCAGGCCAGGGCGTGCGCACGCGAATCTCCGATGACAGAATGTGGCTCGCTACCGTCACCGAGCACTACGTCCGCACCACGGGCGATGCCGGGATTCTCGATACCGAGGTGCCGTTCCTGTCAGGACCCGCGCTGCAGCCGGGCGAGCACGATCTCTATTTCCAGCCCGACCGTGCCGATGTCGGCGCCACCCTCTTCGAGCACTGCGCTCTGGGGCTCGACGCCAGCCTGGCGACGGGCGCGCACGGTCTTCCCCTCATGGGGACGGGCGACTGGAACGACGGCATGAACCGGGTCGGCGAGGCGGGACGCGGCGAGAGCGTGTGGCTCGGCTGGTTCCTGCATGCGGCGCTTCGAGCCTTCGCGCCGATCGCGGAAGCGCGCGGCGAGAGCGCCCGCGCAGCGACATGGGTCGCGCGGGCCGAGGCCCTGCGCGCGGCACTCGAACGCGACGGCTGGGATGGCGATTGGTATCGCCGCGGCTTCTATGACGACGGAACACCGCTGGGCTCCGCGGCCAGCGAGGAGTGCCGCATCGACTCCATCGCGCAATCCTGGGCGACGCTCTCGGGAGCGGCCGCGCCTGCACGCGCCGCCGCGGCAATGGCATCGCTCGACCGCCTGCTCGTGCATCGCGGCGACCGGCTGGCGCTGCTGTTCACGCCACCTTTCGACCGTACCGCACGCGATCCCGGCTACATCAAGAGCTACCCGCCCGGCATCCGGGAGAATGGCGGCCAGTACACGCATGCCGCAGCCTGGTCGATCATGGCCCTGGCGGCGCTCGGCCAGGGCGCGAAAGCGGCAGAGCTGTTCGCCCTGGTGAATCCGGTGAACCACACGGCGACGCGCGCCGGCGTGCTGCGCTACAAGGTCGAGCCCTATGTCGCTGCAGCCGACGTCTACGCCGTGCCGCCCCATGCCGGACGCGGCGGCTGGACGTGGTACACGGGGTCGGCCGGCTGGCTGCATCGCGCCGGCGTGGAATCCATCCTGGGACTGCGGCTGGAAGGCGACTGGCTGACGCTCGATCCCTGCGTGCCGCCCGACTGGCCGCGCTGCAGGATCAGCTTGAAGTATCGCGGGGCCAGCTACGCGATCACGATCCTGAACCCGCACGGCGCGAGCCGCGGCGTAGCGGCCGTCGAAGTCGACGGCGTGGTCCACGCGGTGCGGGAGGGCGGCGCGCGCCTGGCGCTCGGTCCTTCCGGTGCCACGCGGACCATCGTCGTCACGCTGGGAAAGGCCTAAGGCGAGGCGCTCCTACTTCGTCTTCGCGCCCTTGGCCTTGATCGGCGGGGTGAAGGGCGTGACCGCTGCCACGACCTTGGGCTTGTTCTGCTTGGGCTTCTTGGTTTCGCGGTTGCCGCGACGATGCTTCATGGACATGGGTTTTGGCTTTCCGGCGTCGGATTGCAGGAGATCCGCGATCCGTCGGGCCGCCGGGCGACCATAGGCTCAATCCATGGCGGCGTACGTTTAATCGGGCAGCTCCGCAACCATCGCCACAGGCTGCGTTGAAGGGGTGACCGATTCCGGAAAGGAATACCCCTCACAATGCGCTTCAGGATTCTCGCGACGATCTCGCTCGCCCTTCTTTCAGGCGCCTGCCAAGGAGCGTACCAGAACGGGACCAATACCAGCGCGTCGTACGGCAACAACGCCGCCCGGGCATGCGCCGATTACGGCCTCCGCAGCGGCACTGCCGCCTACAATCAGTGCGTCTCGCGCGAGGCGGAGGCCCGCAGCCATCGCAACGCTGCCGCCGCCAGGCCGGCCTACGGCACCGACCAGTACGGCTACAGGATCGATGCCCAAGGCTATCGGGTCGATGCCAACGGCTATCGAATTGCGAGCCAGCCGCAGTATTCGTCGCAGCCGGGTTATCCCTACAACTACCAATCGACGCCCCGCGACGCCTATGGCTATCGCTACGATTCGCAAGGCAACCGGCTCGACGCCAACGGCCACGTGATCACAACGCAGTATCGCAACTAGAGTCGCGCTCAGGTCGCCGGGAAAGTCACGGCGACACAGGCTCCCCGGCCGGGCGGGTTGCGGCCCCGGCTGATGGTCGCGAGAAAGGCCTTGGCCTCGAACGCAGGGGACGCTTTCCTGCCATTGAGGCTCCTGCAGGGCCGTGCCGTGCTCGACGGGCACGCAACATCGCCGACGAACTTCGCCCGCGAAGGACGGAAGCGGCGATTCGAGCGCCTATTCTACGGCCAAATCAGCTGGCGGGCTGGTCAATTGTGAACGCCCTGCGGTCCCCCGCAACTCGACCGGCACACCCATCGTTCTCTGTGTATGGACGGTCCCGTTTCCTGGCTGCCGACCGCTGCCCGCCTGCTCCTGGCGAGCCT
>SCVT01000220.1 GCA_004296815.1 Reyranella sp.
GGATCCGGAGACGGGCAAGGAGACGGTCGTCTTCTCCTGCTTCAACCAGGACCAGAAGCTCGACCAGGTCGACTTCGCCAACCTGCGTCAGCGTCTCCGCCAGAACTCCGTGCAGGAGAAGATCGGCGCTCTCTGGATTGATCGTTCGCTTAGGAAGATTGGCGCACGAACCTGAAGAGGACTTTGTCCTGGCTGTAGTAGCGCAGCTGGTCGACGATCTTCGGGAAGTATTCGCTGCCCACCGTCACCGGCATGAAGGCGTCGAGGTCGAGCGGCCGGACGCCGACGTTGAAGCCCGCCTCGCTGAACGCCTTGGCGACACCGTCCAATGAATGGTCGTAGATCGGGATCGACGAGGTCTCGGCGATCACCTTGCGCCAGCGCGGCCACACGGCGCTGTCCTTGTGGCAGCCCATGGCGGCGATGTAGGCGCCGCCCGGCCGCAGCGCCGCCTTGATGTCGCGCGCGTGGGCGGCGACGTCGGGCAGCAGGTAGAGCACCTCGTGGCTGAAGGCGAAGTCGAACACCTTGCCGAGCGACGCGGCGCTGTCGCTCACCTTGTATTCGATCGGCCGGTGTCCCTTCAGCAGCTCGGCGCGTGCCACCGATTCGCGGGCGATGTCGATGCCGGTGGCGGCGCGGAAGGGATGGCGGTCGTGCAGCATCCGGAGGAAGCCGCCCTGGTTGCAGCCATAGTCGAGGACGGTCGACTGGCGGAGATCGCCGTGCACGGCGACGTCGATCATGCGCCGCCAGATCGGCGCGTGGGCGGCGCCCATCGCCTCTTCGTCGGCGGGGTTGCGGTTCCAGGTCCGGATCGTCGCAGGTTGCGCCATCGCTTCCTCCTGGTGAGGAAGCGAGACTATCACGCCCGCCCGCGCCAGGGATGCACAAGCAGCGGCCCCGCGATCAGGCCGCCGAACACGATCATGCCGACGGCGATGGCGGTGAAGACGCCCTCCAGTCCCCAGCCGAGCTGTTCGACGGCGAACCAGCCGCCCAGCGTGGCGACCAGCAGGCGCGCGATGCCGGCGGCGAACGGCGCCTTCATGCGGCCCGCACCCTGGCTCGCGAAGGAGAGCGTCATGCCGACTCCGAACAGGCAATAGAACGGCGCGACCCGCGTGATGTAGGAGACGGTGGCCGCGACCACGTCGGGGTCGTTCGTGAAGAGCCGCGCCCAGCCCTCGGGCAGGAGTGCGACGGTCCAGCCGAAGGCGCCGATGCCGAGGCCCGCCACGAGGCTGCCTATCCAGGCCGCGCGCACGGCGCGTTGCCAGTCGCTGGCGCCGGCGGCGACGCCCACCAGGGTCGTGAGGCCCGAGCCGATCCCGAAGGCGAGCGGCACCAGCATGAACTCCAGCCGCACGCCGATGCCGTAGCCCGCCAGCGCCGCGACACCGAAACGGCCGACCAGGCCGGTCACCAGCATCGCCGTCAGGTTGGCGGTGAAGGCCGAGAACGAGGCGATCAGGCCGACGCGCAGGATGTCCCAGAACAGGCGACCCTGCAGGCCGATGCCGCCGATCGCCGGCACGAAGCCCAGCTTCCCGCCCCACAGCGCGCGCGCCTGCAGCAGCGCCGACACCGCCGACGTGACGAGCGAGGAGATCGCGGGCCCCGCCATGCCGATGCCCGGCCAGTCGCCGACGCCCAGCGCCAGCACGTAGGAGAGCGGCACTTGCGCGACCGACGAGATCAGCATGTAGCGGCCGGGCGTCGCCGCATCGCCGCCGCCGCGCAGCAGCGACGACAGGAAGAAGTTGGCCCAGATCAGGATCGCGCCGGAGAACAGAACGTTGGAATAGGTGAGGGCGTGCTCCTGCACGCGGCCCTCGCCACCCAGCAGCCGGTAGAGGGACGGCGCGACCGTCCAGGCGAGCAGCGTGAAAAGCAGCGCCAGCACCGTGCCCAGCACCAGCGAATGCAGCACCAGCGCGCGCGCATCGTCGCGACGGCCGGCGCCCATCGCCCGCGCCATGGCGGCCGCCACGCCGCCGCCCATGCCGCCTGCGGCCATCATGGTCATCATCATCATGAGCGGGAACACCAGCGCGAAGCCCGCCAGCGCCTCGGTGCCGAGGCGACCGAAGATGAAGGTCTCGGCGATCGCCACGAAGGTCTGCGCGATCATCACGGCGGTGGTGGGCGCCGCCAGCTTCCACAGGCTGGCGCCGATCGGCGCGACGAGGAGGGGGTGGGCCGCGATGTTCGCCAAGGAAGGGCTCCGGAATTGCGTGCATATGCACCATACTCGGGCGCGGCCCCCTGTCACCTGACAAACCCTCGGACCGCCATTAGCTTTTCGCCATGTCCGAACCCGAACGCCCGCTCGCCAAGCCCTCCGTCCAGGTCGAGAACGACCGGGTCATCGTCACCGAATGGCGCTTCCCGCCGGGCGGCCACACCGGCTGGCACCGCCACAACCACGACTATGTCGTGGTCCCGGTCACGACCGGCGAGCTGCACATTTTCGACGGCAAGACGACCGTCCCGGCACCGCTGCGGGCCGGGGTCTCCTATGCCCGCCAGACCGGGGTCGAGCACGACGTCATCAACCCCAACGACTTCGAGTTCGTTTTCGTGGAGATCGAGCTGAAGGCCTGATCCGGGGCGTGGCGGCCCCTGCACGGCAGGTGCGCAGGCGGTCGCATTGACTTGGCCCCCCGCCGGGATCATATGAGGTCCGCCCAGCGGTCCGGCTCGATCCTCGAGCCTTACGAGACCGCCCCAAAGTCCAGCGGTGAATTGGACTAAGTTACGGAAACTAAATGAGTTTTGAGAGTTTGGGGCTGAGCGCCCCGGTACTGCAGGCAGTCGCCGACAAGGGTTACACGACGCCCACCCCCATCCAGGAAAAGGCCATCCCCATCGTCCTGATGGGTCGCGACGTCCTCGGATGCGCCCAGACGGGCACCGGCAAGACCGCCTCCTTCGTCCTCCCCATGATCGACATCCTGGCCGAGGGCCGCGCCAAGATGCGCATGCCGCGCTCGCTCATCCTTGAGCCGACGCGCGAACTGGCCGCCCAGGTGGCCGAGAACTTCGAGATCTACGGCAAGAACCACAAGCTCAACATGGCGCTGCTGATCGGCGGCGTCTCGTTCGACGACCAGGAGCGCGCCCTCGAAAAGGGAGCCGACGTCCTGATCGCCACGCCGGGCCGCCTGCTCGACCATTTCGAGCGCGGCAAGGTGCTGCTGAACGACGTCAAGGTGCTGGTGATCGACGAAGCCGATCGCATGCTCGACATGGGCTTCATTCCCGACGTCGAGCGCATCGTCGGCCTGCTCTCCCCGATGCGTCAGACGCTGTTCTTCTCGGCGACCATGCCGCCGGAGATCAAGCGCCTCGCCGACCGGTTTCTGTCGAACCCGCGGGAAGTCACCGTCGCGCCGCCGGCCTCGGCGGGCAAGAACATCGTGCAGGGCCTCGCGGTCATGCCGGAAGCCGACAAGCGCGAGGCGCTGCGCCGGCTGATCAAGGACCAGGACATCAAGAACGCCATCGTCTTCTGCAACCGCAAGAAGGACGTGGCGATCCTGCAGGGTTCGCTGAAGAAGCACGGCTTCAATGCCGGCGCGCTGCACGGCGACATGAGCCAGCCCGCGCGCATGGAGACGCTGGAGAAGTTCAAGCAGGGCGAGATCCAGATCCTCGTCGCCTCCGACGTCGCCGCCCGCGGCCTCGACATCGTCGACATGAGCCACGTGTTCAATTTCGACGTGCCGTTCTCGCCGGAAGACTACGTTCATCGCATCGGCCGCACCGGCCGCGCCGGCAAGACCGGCCATTCCTTCACCCTGGCGTCGCCCGACGAGGGCGGCCTGATCGACGCGATCGAGAAGCTGATCGGCACCACGATCCCGCGCGTCGAGATCCCCGGCATGGAAGCCACCGCCTTCGAGGCGTCCGACGGACGTCGCCGTGGACGCGGTCGTGGCCGTGGTGCCGGCGGCCGTGGCGGAGATCGTGGCCGCGAGCGCGGCGAGCGTCCGCCCCGCGAGCCGCGCCCCGAGCGTGAGCCGCGTGCCGAACAGGAAGCACGTCCCGAGCGCGAAGCCCGGCCCGAGCGTGAGCCCCGCCCCGAGCGTGAAGCCCGGCCGGAACGCGCCCCGAGGCCCGAGGCCGAGAAGCGCGCCGAGCGCCCGCATCGCGAGCCTCGCGCCGAAGGAAGGCCGCCGCGCGAGCGCCGGTCCGAGCGCCCGTCGCGCCCCGATCGTCGCGACCGCGACGACAGCCCGGCGCCCGTCGGTCTCGGCGATCACGTCCCGGCTTTCCTCGCCCGCCCGTCGCGCTAGAGTGCGCTCCGCGTAAGCAGGCGGAGGCCCATGCAGACCATCTTCGTCATGGTGAAGTGCGAGCTCGGCAAGGCCTATGAGGTCGCCGACGATGCCGTGAACATCGAGCAGGTGTCGGAGGTCTACTCGACCTCCGGCCAGTACGACCTGCTGATGAAGTGCTATCTCGACGAGAAGACCGACATCGGCCACTTCGTCACCTCGAACATCCAGACGCTCAAGGGCGTGAAGGACACCTTCACCCTCATCACCTTCAAGGCCTTCTCCTGAGTCCGGCGCTACCGCGCAGGCACCTCCCGCGAGGCGAGGATTTCCTGCTGCTGCCGCCGTCAATCCAGCCCTACGCCTACCGCATCGTCGACAGCCTGTTCGCCCATCGCGTGATCCGCCGCGGGCCCGCCCCGCGCGAGCTGCCGCGCGGTGAGGAGATCGCGCCGCGCTACGCCGCCGACGGTCGCGAGCACGAGGTCGCCTCCTTCATGGACCGCAACCGGGTCGTCGGCGTGCTGGTGCTCCGGGACGGCAAGGTCGTGCTCGAACGCTACGGGCTCGGCCTCGGCGAGCACGATCGCTGGTCGACCATGTCGACGGTCAAGTCGATGACCGCGATGCTGGTCGGCGCCGCGCTGCATGACGGCGCGATCGGTTCGATCGACCAGCCTCTGACGAAGTTTCTGCCGGAGCTCGCAGGCTCGGCCTACGAAGGCGTGACGCTCAAGCACGTCATGACCATGTCGTCGGGCGTGCGCTGGACCGAGATCTATCCCGACCGCGACTCCGACGTGAACCGCTACTCGAAGTCGCTGGCCGACAAGGTGCCGGGCGGCGTTCTGAAGCTGATGGCCTCGCTGCCGCGCGCCGCGGCACCGGGCACGACGTTCCTCTACAATTCCGGCGACACCTATCTATTGGGCGCAGCGCTGACGCGCGCCGTCGGCCGGCCGCTCGCCGACTACATGTCCGCGAAGGTCTGGCAGCCGGCCGGCATGGAGTGCGATGCCTTCTATACGCTGGAGAGCGAGGGTGGGCAGGAGATCGGCGGCAGCCGCGCCGGCATGGTGTTGCGCGACTTCGGCCGCTTCGGCCAGTTCGTGCTCGACGATGGCGTGATCGACGGCAAACGCGTGCTGCCCGAGGGCTGGGTCGAGGCGGCGGCGACGCCCGCCTTCGCCGTGCCGACCCCGCCGGTGCGCGACATCACCCACTACGGCTACAGCTGGTGGCTGGGCGACGGCGTGATGGCCGCCCTCGGTCATGCCGGACAGCGCATCGACATCTTCCGAGAAGAGAAGCTCGTCGTCGTCACGCTTGCCGCGTTCCCGCAGCCGCCCTACGTGCCGGCAAGCGACCCCAACCGTCGCGACGAGGTCGTGACCTTCACCGAATCCGTGAGGCGCACATGATCGGTGGGCAAGCCGTCCTCGCCATCTGGGTCGATATCGACCCGGCGGACCAGGCGCAGTTCGAGCATTGGCACAGCCGTGAGCACGCGCAAGAGCGCGTTGCCTGCCCGGGCTGGCTGCGCGGCTCCCGGTTCAAGGGCCTGACGCAGCCGAATCGCTACCTGCTGCTGTACGACGCCGAGACGACGGCCGCGTTCGAGAGCGCGACCTACTACGAGAGGCTGGGCAATCCGACTCCGATGAGCCGCGCCATCCTCCCGAAGTTCCGCGACACGTGGCGGACGGTCTGCACCGTCGAGCAGCGCTGGGGCGACGGTATCGGCGCCGCCGCGCTCACCTTGCGCATGGCCACGGCCAACACCGCGCCGTTCGACAAGCTCGCCTCGCCCGAAACGGCGCGCGTCGACCTGCTCAACGGCCAGGCGAAGGTCGGCCAGGCGCACACGACGGAGAAGGACCTGCGCAGCACGCCCGATCGTCAGATCGAGCGGGCGCTGGTCGCGTTCTTCTGGTCGGTGGAGGCGGCCCAGGCGGCGCGTGCGCGGCACGCGCCCGAAGGCGAGGTCTTCACCCTTCGCCACACCGTGTCGAAGGGCGACCTCGGTTAGTTGATCAGCCCGTAGAACTTCCCGGCGTTGGTGCAGGTGATCATCTTCACCTGCTCGGCCGGGACCTCGGCGAACTGCTCCTTGATGTACTGCGTCGAGTGCGGCCACACGCCGTCGCCGTGCGGGTAGTCGGAGCCCCACATCAGACTCTCCGCGCCCATTTCGTCGATCAGCTTGGCGCCGATGCGGTCGAACTGGAACGTGGCCTTGCACTGGCGGCGCCAGTAGTCCGACGGCTTCATCTTGAGGCCGAGGTCGGTGAAGCGGTCCTCCCACTCGAAGTCCATGCGGTCGAGCGCATAGGGGATCCAGCCCGAGCCCGACTCGCCGAAGGCGATGCGGATGTTGGGGTAACGCTCCAGCACGTTGGCGCCGATGATCGCGGCCAGGATGTTCACCAGGTTCATCTGGAAGCCCGAGACAACGGTGAAGAACACGGACCGGCCGACGCGGCCGGGATGCTTCTGGATCGTGTCGGGCGGGACCGCGGGGAAGGTGTGGAAGTGCAGCGGCAGCTGCACGTCGTTCACCGCCTTCCAGAGCGGCTCCCACATCGGGTGCCACATCGGCTCCATGTCCCAGGAGCAGGAGAGCTCGAGCCCGCGCAGGCCCATCTTGGCCACGCGATGGACCTCCTTCACGGCGGCATCGATGTCGCCGTAGGGCAGGCACGCGAGACCGATGTGGCGGTCGGGATAGTGGCTGCAGAACTCCTTCAGCCAGTCGTTGTAGATGCGCAGCATCTCGTTGGAGGCGTCGCGGTCGTTGAGCCGGCTCGACGCGCCCAGGATGCCGTAGATCACCTCGGCGTCGACGCCGTCGCGGTCCAGGTCCTTGATGCGGAGGTGCGGGTCGCTGACGCGGCGGATGTCCTTGGCGCCGTCGGAATAGAGGCCGGTCTCAGCCATGATGTCGACGCGGTGGTGCTTGCCCGGCACGAACTTGGCGCCGGCCGGGCCGACGCCGTTCTTGAAGCCGAAGTTGGCGCCGTTGCGCGCCGTCCATTTCGGGCCCTCGTCGGTGTCGACCACGAAGGGCATGCGCTCCTTCATGTCGCGCGGCGCCATCGAGGTGAACAGGTCGGGCGGCATCCAGGGCAGGTCGAGGTGGCTGTCGGCCGAAATGCGGGTGTACTGCATGGCGTCGTCGCTCCCGGTGGATTCCTTCGCTAAAGTATGCGCGTCGCGTCGCAGGCTGGGCAAGGGCAGGGATGGAAGAGTTCGACTACATCATCGTCGGGGCGGGTTCCGCAGGGTGCGTTCTGGCGAACCGGCTGTCGGCCGATCCCAAGACCCGCGTGCTGCTGCTCGAGGCGGGCGGCCGGGACAACTGGATCTGGTTCCACATCCCGGTCGGCTACCTCTTCGCCATGGGCAACCCGCGCGCCGACTGGCTCTACCAGACGGAGAAGGAGGCGGGGCTGAACGGCCGCGCCCTCAACTATCCGCGCGGCAAGGTGATCGGTGGCTGCTCCTCGATCAACGGCATGATCTCGATGCGCGGCCAGGCCGCCGACTACGACCACTGGCGCCAGCTGGGCTTGAGCGGCTGGGGCTGGGACGACGTGCTGCCGACCTTCCGAAAGCTCGATGGTCATTTCCTCGGCGACACCGACATGCACGGCGCCTCGGGCGAATGGCGCGTCGAGGAGATGCGGCTGAAGTGGGACGTGCTCGACGCGGTGGCGCGCGCCGCCAACGAGATGGGCGTGCCGGCGCGCCCCGACTTCAACGACGGCGACAACGAGGGCGTGGGCTACTTCCACGTCAACCAGAAGCGCGGCTTCCGCATGTCGACCGCCGGCGCGTTCCTGAAACCCGTGCTTGACCGCTCCAATCTCAAGCTCGAGACCGGCGTGCTGGTCGAGAAGGTGCTGTTCGACGGACGCCGTGCGACCGGTGTGCGTTATCGGCAGAACGGCCAGGTCGTCGAGGCGCGTGCGAAAGGCGAGGTGATCCTCGCGGCGGGCGCCGTGAACTCGCCGCAGCTCCTGCAGCTCTCGGGCGTCGGCCCGGCGGAGTGGCTGGCCGAGCAGGGGATCGCGCCCGTGCTCGATCGTCAGGGCGTCGGCCGCAACCTGCAGGACCATCTGCAGCAGCGCGCCATCTTCAAGGTCCAGGGCGTGAAGACGCTCAACATGACCTACCATTCGCTGGTCGGCCGCGCGTTGATGGGCATGGAATATGCATTGTTCCGTACGGGCCCGCTCACCATGGCGCCCTCGCAGCTCGGCATCTTCACGCGCTCCTCGGCCCATCACGAACGCGCCAACATCGAGTTCCACGTGCAGCCGCTCTCGCTCGACAAGTTCGGAGAACCGCTCCACCGCTTCCCGGCGATCACGGTCAGCGCCTGCAACCTGCGCCCGACCTCGCGCGGCACGATCCGCCTGCGCTCGGCCGATCCCACGGCCAAGCCGCTCATTGCGCCCAACTACCTCTCGACGCCGGAGGATCGCCGCGTCGCGGCCGACGCGATCCGCGTCACGCGGCGCCTGATGAAGCAGTCGGCGATGCAGCCCTACACGCCTGAGGAATATCTGCCGGGCCCCAGCGTCGGCGACGACGAGGCCTCGCTCGCCAAGGCCGCGGGCGACATCGGCACCACGATCTTCCACCCGATCGGCACGGCCAAGATGGGCCTGCCGTCCGATCCGCTCGCCGTGGTCGATGAACGCCTGCGCGTCATCGGCCTCGAGCGGCTCCGGGTGGTCGACGCTTCGGTGATGCCCACCATCACCTCGGGCAACACCAACACCCCCACCATCATGATCGCCGACAAGGCGGCCGCCATGATGATCCAGGATGCACGGTAAGGAGAGACACATGCGCAAGACCTTCGTTGGACTCCTCGCGGCGCTGGCCATGGCCGCGCCTCTCTCGGCCGAAGCGCAGCAGCCCAAGACGCTGCGGGTCGTCATGCATTCCGATCTCAAGATCCTCGACCCGATCTGGACCACCGCGTTCATCGTGCGCAACCACGGCTACATGGTCTACGACACGCTGTTTGCGCTGGATGGCGAGCTCAAGATCAAGCCGCAGATGGTCGAGAAGTGGACCGTCTCGGACGACAAGCTCACCTGGACCTTCACCTTGCGCGACGGCCTCGAGTTCCACGACGGCCAGCCGGTCACCACCGAGGACGTGCTGGCCTCGCTGAAGCGCTGGTCGGCCCGCGATACGCTCGGCCAGATCCTGTGGGCCAAGCTCGCCGAGGCCAAGGCCGTCGACGCCAAGACCTTCCAGCTCGTCCTCAAGGCGCCGACCGGCGTCGTGCTGCATGCGCTGGCCAAGCCCTCGGGCAATCCCTTCATCATGCCCAAGCGCATCGCTGACACGCCGCCCGGCGATCAGATCAAGGAGTTCGTGGGCTCCGGTCCCTTCATCTTCAAGGCCGACGAGTGGAAGCCCGGCGACAAGACCGTCTACGTCAAGAACCCCAAGTACAAGCCGCGGTCCGAGCCCGCCTCGGGCACCGCCGGCGGCAAGATCGCCAAGGTCGACCGCATCGAGTGGGTCGCCATGCCCGATCAGCAGACCGCGGTGAACGCGCTCCAGGCCGGCGAGATCGACATGATCGAGACGCCGCAGCACGACCTCTATCCGATCATCAAGAAGGACCGGAACGTCTCGCTGATCACCACCAACAAGTGGGGCAACCAGTACATCTACCGCTTCAACCAGCTCCACAAGCCGTTCGACAATCCGAAGAACCGGCAGGCAATGCTCTATGCGCTGAACCAGAAGGACTTCCTCGACGGCGTGATCGGCGATCCCGAGTACTACATGGTCTGCAAGGCCATGTTCATGTGCGGCGGGCCCTATGAGACGACCGCGGGCTTCGCCGACAAGTACGAGAGCGACTACGCCAAGGCCAAGCAGCTGCTCAGCGAGGGCGGCTACGACAACACGCCGGTCGTGCTGCTGCACTCGACCGACCTCTACGTGCTGACCAACATGGCGCCGATCGCCAAGTCGATCATGGAAAAGGCCGGCATGAAGGTCGACATGCAGTCGATGGACTGGCAGACGCTGGTCGCCCGCCGCGCCCGCAAGGACGCGCCGGACAAAGGCGGCTGGAACGTGCTCATCACCTCCACGTCGGGCGCGGACTCGCTCGATCCGCTGACCTACTCCTTCATCGGCGCGACCTGCGACAAGGCCTGGTTCGGCTGGCCGTGCGACGCCGAGATCACCCGCCTGCGCGACGCCTTCGCCGACGAGACCGACGAGGCCAAGCGCAAGGAGATCGTCGAGAAGCTGCAGCTGCGTGCCGCCGAGGTGCCGACGCATGCCTTCCTCGGCCAGTACAACAACGCCATGGCGGTGCGGAAGAACATCGCCGGCAACGTCACCTCGCCGGTGCCGGTCTTCTGGAACATCGAGAAGAAGTAAGCGCCGCCGATCAGGCGGCGTCGGCGTCGCGCCGGTCGAGGAAGCGGTACCAGGTGACGAAGGCCTGGAAGTAGAGCTTGTTGAGGCCGTGGAACGGCAGCGGCCTCAGCCTGTCCGGCGGCAGCGGCAGCGCCATCGGGTCGCCGGTGGCGATGTAGGTCGCCATCGCGCGGCCCATCGCCGTCTGCAGCGCCACGCCGCGGCCCATGCAGCCGATGTCGATCAGCAGGCCGGGCGCGGGCTCGTGCAGATGGGGCAGGTGATCGCGCGTCAGCGCCACGCGTCCGCCCCAGCGGAAGTCGATGCCGGCGCCCTTCAGCTGCGGGAACATCTTCTCCATCATCGTCTCGATATGCGCCCAGTCCTCGACGGCACGCGGCTCGCGCATCGTGCCGCGGCCGCCCAGCAGGAAGCGGCCGGTATGGTCGACGCGGTAGTAGAGGCCGATGCGCCGCGAGTCGGAGGTCGATTGCCCGCCGGGCAGGATCGACTTCAGCACGTTGTCCGACAAAGGCTTGGTCGCGACCTGGAAGGAATTGGC
>SCVT01000221.1 GCA_004296815.1 Reyranella sp.
GCCGCCGCGAAGGAGCAGGTGCCGCTGTTCGGCGTCTGCCTCGGCCACCAGGCGATCGGCCAGGTGTTCGGCGGCCACGTCGTGCGCGCGCCAACGCCGATGCACGGCAAGCTGTCGGGGGTCGCCCACAAGAACCAGAGCGTGTTCGAGGACGTGCCCACTCCCTTCCAGGCGACGCGCTACCACTCGCTGATCGTCGACCGGAAGGATTTCCCGAAGGACCTCGAAGTCACCGCCGAGACCGGCGAGATCATCATGGGTCTGCGCCACAAGACGCTGCCGATCCACGGCGTGCAGTTCCATCCCGAGAGCATCGCCTCGGAACACGGCCACAAGATCCTCGAGAACTTCCTGAAGATCGCTGGCGACCATCCCAGCCAGCAGAACAAGAAGAAGGCGGCCTAGCCCGCGGGAGCAAATGCCATGATCGATCGCCGCACGCTTGTCCTTTCGCTTGCGGCGACGGCCGCGGCTCCCTCCGTCTTCGCGCAGGCGTGGCCCGCGAAGCCGATCCGCATCATCGTCCCGTTCCCGGCCGGCCAGGCGACCGACATCCTCGCCCGCCTGATGGGCGAGCAGCTCACCAAGGCGTTGGGCCAGCAGGTGATCGCCGAGAACCGGCCTGGCGCCGGCGGCCAGATCGGCGCCGATGTCGCCGCCAAGGCGCCGCCCGACGGCTACACGCTGCTGATGGTGACCATCTCTACGCACGGCATCAGCCCGGCGCTGTACCCGAAGCTGCCCTACGACCCGCAGAAGGACTTCGCGCCGATCGCCAACATTGGCCTGACGCCGCAAGTGCTGATGACCAGCCTCAAGAGCGGCATCATGTCGGTCAGCGATCTCGTGGCCAAGGCCAAGGCCGGCGCCGATCTCAACTACGGCTCCTCCGGCAACGGCTCGGCGAGCCACCTCGCCGTCGAGATGCTGAAGAGCGCGGCCGGCATCAAGCTCACGCACGTGCCCTTCAAGGGCAACGCCGACGCCCAGATGGCGCTCCAGAGCGGCGACATCCAGCTCCTGTCCGACGCGATCCCCGGCGCGGTCGGGCCGGTGCGTTCCGGCAAGGTGAAGGCGATCGGCATCGCTGACGAGCGCCGCTCCCCCTTCCTGCCTGACCTGCCGACGGTCGCCGAGCAGGGCATCCAGGGCGTGGTCGCCGTGGGCTGGATCGGCCTCTCGGCACCCGCGAAGACGCCCGAGCCCATCCTCGACAAGATCAGTGCCGAGGTGATGCGGATCCTCAAGGACCCTGCGGTGCTCGAGAAAATGAAGGAGCTGTCCTTCGTGCCGGCCAAGGAGTCGCGTCAGGAGTTCGAGGCCTACATCGCCATCGAGAACACCAAGTGGCGCAAGATCATTCAGGATGCCGGCGTAAAGATCGAGTGATCGCCCAGCTGTCAGACCGGGAAATCTAGACCGATCAAGCGGTTAGCCGGCGACGCCGAAGCCCGCGCGCTGGATCGCCTTGGTGATCGCGGCGACGTCGGCGCCTGCCGGCAGGCGCATGTCGCCGGTCTTGAGGTCGACGGAGAGCGGCGCCGTTCCGGCGCCCGTGGCCGCGCGGGTGACGGCCTTTAAGATCGGAAGAGC
>SCVT01000222.1 GCA_004296815.1 Reyranella sp.
GACGGCCACTGGCTTGACTCCGGAGAGCACCTCAACAGCATCAACCCAGCGACTGGTGAGCCGATCGGACGCTACGCAAAAGGTGGCGTCCTGGAGACGCTCCTCGCCGTGGAAGCAGCACGAAGGGCTTTTCGGACTACAGACTGGAAACACGACCGCGCTCGGCGCGCCCGCGTCCTAAATGCAATGGCTGGGCGATTTGAGGCGTTGGCAGAGCCGCTTTCGCAAGCCTTGGGCGCTGAAGTCGGGAAGATCCTTCCTCACGCTCGTTTCGAGGTTTCAACGGTAGCCCCGAATCTGCGGTTCAACGCCGCTCTTGCACTCACCGACCATGGTCGAGCCGCCGAGACCGGCACACACGGTCTTTCGATGGTGATTCGCGAGCCGGTCGGAGTGGCTGGCATCTTTGCGCCATGGAATGCGCCCATTGCGCTCGGTATCCGGTCTTTGGCGCCGGCCCTTGCTGCCGGCTGCACTGCAACGGTCGTCCTCCCGCAACGAACAGCCCAGATAAACGCGCTCGTCGCCGAGGTCATCGCCGGTGCCGAAGGGCTGCCGGCCGGCATCGTCAATGTCGTCACCGGTGGCCGCGAGTGCATTGCGGGCCTGGTGGAGTCTCCCGATGTGCCGGTAATCAGCTTTACCGGCAGCACGAAGATCGGTCGCGAGATCTCTGCTGCAGGCGCCGTCCGTCTCAAGCGGTTTGGCCTTGAGCTCGGTGGTAAAGCACCGATGATCGTATTCGATGACGCCGATCTTGTCGCCGTCCTGGATAAGGTTGTGGCGGGCCTCATCGTCTTCGCCGGACAGTTCTGCATGACTGGAAGCCGTGCCATCGTCCAGAAGGGCATCTCGGAACGGTTCCGCGCGGCGTTGGCGGACCGTCTGGGCAAGGTCAGGGTCGGCCCCGCTTCCGAGGCGTCGAGCGATATGGGTCCTCTGATAGACCGGGCGAATGTCGCGCGCGTCGACCAGATGGTCGAGGACGCTATTGCTGCAGGCGCGAGGGTCGTCGTGCGTGGCGGTCCCGCGACGGATGGTCCTCTCGCACGAGGTGCCTTCTACCGGCCGACCCTGCTGGAGGTGGCGGACTCCAGCCTGCCGATCGTGCAGCAGGAAGTGTTTGGGCCCGTTCTGACGATGCAGGTCTTCGACACCGAAGCAGAGGCAGTTGCGCTTGCCAACCACAGCGAGTACGGCCTCTCGGCCAGTGTGTGGTCGCGTGACGTCGATCGACCACTTCGCGTTGCTCGAGCGGTACAGGCGGGTACGGTCTGGATCAACGACTGGGCCACCATCCATGACCAATTCGAGGAAGGTGGCTACAAGCAGAGTGGCCGCGGCCGTCTGCGCGGGGCATCCGGCCTCGACGACTTCCTCGAGTGCAAACACATCGCATTCTCGCCCGGCGCGATCGCCCGCTGAATGTTCGTCCAGAGATGACCGATACCTTCGTGCAATCGCTTCCACGCGCCGGATGACCGATTGATGGGCTGCCTTCGAACGAGCAGACGAAAGGAAGCAGTCATGGATCAGGGCAACATCGTGATCGAACGGGCCGCCGCGTCCTCCGTGGGACGCCTCGACATGAAACTCGAGGTCGTCGTCATTCCGGTATCGGATGTCGAACGAGCCATCGCCTTCTACACCAAACTCGGCTGGCGGCTCGACGCCGACTTCGCCAAGGGTGACTCCTTCCGCGGCCTGCAGTTCACGCCTCCGGGCTCCTCTTGCTCGATTCACTTCGGCAAGGGCGTCACTTCGGCGGCTCCTGGATCGGCGCGCGGCCTCTTCCTCGTCGTTTCCAACCTCGAGGCGACTCGTGCCGATCTCATAAGC
>SCVT01000223.1 GCA_004296815.1 Reyranella sp.
AGTAGCAGGGCGGTGGATCGCTCGCCAGCTAGGTGACAGCGAGACATGAGCCAACAGCTGGCGGCCGCCAGCTAATACAGCCCGCTCTCCCACATGACCCGCTCGGCCGCGCGGCGGGCGACCAGGCCGGGCAGCTTGCGCGCCCCGGCGAACACCCAGCGGTCGAACTGCGGGCCGACCTCGTCGAGGCGGCCGGCGTTGATCATCCGCCGCATCGTCGAGGCCTGCAGCGCACCCTCGCCGAGGTTGAACGTGAACGACACCAGCGCGTCGAAGCACGCATCGGGCAGCGGCACGTCGATCAGGCGGCAGACCGCCATCTCGTAGCGCGGCAGGTCGGCCACCAGCAGATCCTCGCAGGCGTTCTCCGACATCGGCTCGGGGAACGTCTCGCCCGGCAGCACGACATGCCCGTAGCAGATCGTGGGGTGGCCGGCGGGGCAGATGTAGGTCGAGGGCATGAAGCCCTCGAACGCCTTGATGAGCGATCGGCCACGCGGCGTGACGTGCCGCAGCGACCAGGTTCCGTCGAACGGCATGTGAGCCTCCCGCTAGCCTCGGCCGCGTTCCTTGTTGAAGGTCCGGTTGCCGAACCAGAAGGTGACGATCGCGGCCCACACGGCCCAATCCTCGTTGCTCCAGAGCGACAGGACGGTATTGGCGCCCATGCCGCCGTCCTGCGCGAGCACGAAGAACTGCGCCGCCTTCACGGCTGCGTAGAGGCCGAAGAAGCAGAGCGTCAGGAACGGCCGCATGAAGCCGTTGAAGGCGTCGACCCACTTGATGCCGGTCGGGCGGTTGGCTGCCGCGAAGGCCGCCAGCTCGGTCCGCATGTCGGCCATCGCGTTGATCTCGGCCATCTTGGCAGTGTGGCCCTTCTCGATCATCTGGAGCTGGAAGGCGCCTTGCACCTTCAGCATCTCGAGCTCCTGCGCATGGTTCTGCTTCTGCTCGAAGAACTGGATCAGCCGAGGGGCGAGCGAGCCCAGCAGGCCGAGCATCGAACCAAGAAGTGCGAGCATTACTTGTCTCCTAGAGTTTCAATGTCTTCGCGAAGAAGAACCAAGCCAGGAATGCCAGACCACCGACCGTCGTCGTCATGGTTGCGGTGAGGATCGACCAGCCCAAAGCCTCGATACGCGTCACACGTGCCCGCAGCGCGCCGTAGCGTTCCGCGCAGACGGCCTCGTGACTGGTCAGCCGTTTGTCGATGTCGTGTAAGTCGGGAGCTGCCACGCCTACCTCCGTGACCACTCAAAAAATCGCGTGAAAAATTGAATCGCGATGTGAGTGGAGGCAGCCGGTCGGAGAGCAATCTGCCGCGAAGCGTTTGTCCGTAGCACGATGGAGCCGATGCCGTTGAATGTCGGACTTGTGTACATGATCGTTCCGTTTGGCCCCGTCGTTGCAACGTCCGCAGTCGTCGTAGACACAATCTGCAAGTAGTTGGGTTGAGCGTTGTCATATTGGTAAGCGCTTCCTCCGACCATGACCGAGACCCCATCCGGCACACTGAGCGCGAAGAGGTTGCGCGCTGCTCCTAGAGCGCCGACGTTGACATCCGTCGGAGGCGTCACCCAGTCGAAGTGCAGGCCGCCGCCGCTGAGCTCGAGCGTCTGGAAGTCGACGATCGAGCCAGCACTACGCTTTAGCCAGCCGAAGACACGTCGCTTCGTGTAGCCGACTGGCATGCTTGGCGCCGTTCGCGATAGCGACACGAGCGGCTTCACCGAGCTCGTCAAGGGGTTCTTGACGAGATGGATCAGTAGTCGGCGTTGGCGATCGAACCCGTGTCCAGCGCGCCGTTTCCGCTGCCGAACGCCGTGTCGATCTCGATGCCGGCCGCGCCGGC